>JANXSS010000004.1 GCA_025356535.1 Herminiimonas sp. | reverse complement strand
GCCAGAATGTTGACGCCTTCGACCATCTTGGCCCGGGCTGCGTCGCCGAAAATAACTTCTTTAGCTGCCATGTTCGTTACTCCTGTTTGATTGAATTACAGTGCGCGACGGTCGCAGGCGACCTGCCGCAAACGCTGTCTTACTTCTGGACTTTAGCCATGATGTCTTCTTCGCGCATGACCAGCAGCTCGTCGCCATCGATCTTGACGGCCTGGCCCGAATACTTGCCGAACAGGACGCGGTCGCCGACCTTGACATCGAGGGGACGTACCTTGCCGTCTTCCAGGATCTTGCCGTTGCCGACGGCCAGGACTTCGCCCTGGTCCGGTTTTTCAGCGGCTGCTTCCGGAATGATGAGGCCTGACGCAGTTTTTGTTTCCTGGTCGAGGCGCTTGACGATGACGCGGTCGTGCAATGGAATAAGGTTCATGGAAACTCCTTAAGTTCAATGGGTTGTAAAAGCTTGCGGCACTGCTGCCGTGAAGCGGATGGACCTGACTTCACCGTGCAGCAATACCGCATCAGAAAAGCGTGAAAACCGACAGAGCATTTTGGTATGACGTTGTTAGCACTCTGGTGCGGTGAGTGCTAAGTATAGGGGCGATGCCGGCAATTTTCAAGGCGGATGATTAATTTACTGCCAGGGCCTGCCGGACATGCTGCCGGACATGCTGCCGGTGTTGCAGCCGGTCTTGCGGCCGTTCAGGCCGCTGGCGGCGCACCGGCCAGATGGGCTGCCCAGACCAGGTTGGCTGCGCACAGGTCCTGGATGGCGCTGCCGACCGACTTGAAGACGGTGATTTCGGACTTTGCTGAGCGGCCGGAATGACGCCCGCTGCACAGCTCGGCCAGCTCGGCCTTGATTGCGGCACGCTCCAGCAGGCCGGTTGCCATCGGCTGCAGCAGGTCGCCGGCTTCGGCCAGCGCGCCGGCATAGGTGTCGACAAACACACTGGCGGCCGCCATCAGCGCATCGTCGGCTTCGCGCATGTCGGGGCGAAAACCGCCGACCAGGTCGACATGGGTGCCGCCCGACAGCCAGGCGCCGTGCACGAGCGGCGTCGTGCTGGTGGTGGCGCAGCTGATGATGTCGCCGGCGCCTGCCGCAATCGCCAGGTCGGGCGCGACTTCGATGGTGACCGCGCCGCCGAAGGTGTCGCCCAGGCCCTGGCGGCGCAGCCGGTCGACCAGCGCCTGCGCGCCTTGCGCCGAACGGCCCCACACCAGCACCCGTCGCAGCGCTCGCACGCTGCAATGCGCCGCCGCCAGGTAAGGCGCCAGGCGCCCGGTGCCGACGATCAGCAGCGTGGCCGCATCCGGGCGCGCGAGATAGGACGCTGCCAGGGCCGAAGCGGCGGCGGTGCGGCGTTGCGTCAGTTCTTCGCCGTCGAGCATTGCCAGCGGCACGCCGGTTGCGGTGTCGAAGAGCAGGTAGATCGAATGCACGCTCGGCAGGTTGCGCGCGCCGTTGCCTGCAGCGACCGTAACCAGCTTGACACCCAGGTTCGCGTCCGGTTGCCAGGCGGGCATCAGCAGCAGGGTGGTCGGGCCGGCGGGTGTTGCGCCGGCGACCAGTTGATGCACGTGGCGCGGCGGTGCCTGCACGGGCTTCGTGTAGATCGCGCGCAGGGCATCGACCAGGGCTGGGTAGGGGAGAGCGGCGGTAACCTGTGCGGCGGTAAGGAAAGGGATCATGCGGTAGCGCTCCTGGTGCCGGTTAGGGCTGCCAGGAGGCTACGCATGGAGTGGGGCTTCGTCAATGACAGTGTTTTAATGTGATTCCGGAACGATTGCCCCTGGTGGTGATGCTGACCAAAGGGCAGCGTGTTACGTCAGGCGGTCGAATTTTGTCGATTCTGTGACTCGGTGCCATCGCCGCTGTTGTTGCCAGATGCGGTACCGGGATCGGAGTTTGTAGACCCGGACCCGTTGCTGGTCCCGCCTTGCGAAGAAGTGTTGTTGTTAGTTTGCTGCCCGGTGGCATCATCCTTATTGCCATTCGTGCTATCGCTCGGTGCTTGTTGCGTATCGGCCTCTCATTGTTGCTCCGGCGATTTAGTACCATCAGCCTCCGGAACTTCCTCTGGCCCAAAAGGAAGTTCGTGCGGCATCCTGAGCCCGAGGCCCTTAGCGTGAATCACCACGACAGGCACTGACTTGCTCGCCTTTGCAAGGACAGCTTTTTCCATTTCACGATTTTTAGCGCCAAAAGCTTCATCGCAATCGGACATGTCGGGCGCGTGGAACATCAAATTGCTTGGAGCCTTGTCCGGGTAAACATCATGTCTCATGGTGATGCAGGGTACGCCAAGTGACGACAGCAATGATGCGATGTGCGGCATCCCATTACCCGGTTTGCTATTCAACAAAGGACTACCGTCGAAACTCTTTTTTGAGCCGATAAATAGCGATGTGAGGTTTCGTATGTCTTTGAAAAGGTTACTTTTCAGCTTTCTGAATGCGGTGATCGCGACGTCTTCTGCGTCGGTTGGTTTTCCCGTTTGTTCTTCAATATTTTTGGCAACCCCAGCAGCATTTCGGACCAAGGATTGGAAAAGCTTCGCCGCTTCCACAATCGCTGCGATTTGGCCTTCCAATTCCTTAAGTTTTTCCTGTTTTTTTGCTTCCGCCCTTAATTTTTCTCCCAGTGTAAGTGCCGGAATTTGCATCATCGCTGCCATCCACGCAGTCTTTTCCCAGTCATCCTCCTCCTCTACACCTTCGGAAACTGGAAGCACAGGATAGTGCGCTTGCTCCATCATTTCCCAAATGTCGTCCATGCCTTCATGGAGTTGTCGTATTCCAACGACTTTATTTCCAGCAAAATCTCGGCCATGGATCGCACCATCGAGCTTCGGGTCCTTAATCTCCGGGTTTTTGCGCGGCGGATCCCTGCCGATGAACTGTTCGACCGTAAATACATTACAGGGCACCGGATTTTTCGGCTTCCTTGCGTTTTCCATGGAGTCCCTGATGATCTGGTCCTCAACCTGCTTGAGCGAGACCGGATTGAATTCTTTCGGCATGACGGTCTCGAATTCCCGGATATGCGAAAAACCCGTGAGCTTAATGCCGGGCACTTCGCTCGGCCGCAACGCCAGCTGTTGATTGAGATGAAAGCGCACTGCTGCATGCTCTCGCTCTTTGCCAGGCGAGACGACGCCTCTGAGCATCTCGTCAAGCACTTGCGCCATTACCCTATTGTCTGGAATTAATTTTTTCCGCTCCTCGAGCGGGAGGTCGGCAGCTTTGGCGACCAGATCGGCCATCAATTTCGCTTTTTCAGCATCGCTCGTTGCCCGCCTGAATTGTTCTGCAACGTACTCCCCGTCCCGGGTGTGTTCGCTTTTTCTGAAGGGCGTGCGTTTTGGTAAACCCGAAAATGGGCTTTTGGCCTCATCCCCGAATCCCGATTTCCCGGCGCGACTGCCGGGCGATGCAGGCTGATCGTTCCCAGTCGGCGCCGTATTGCCCTTCGGACTAGTGCTGCGGGTTGTTCTCCATGCAAAATTCATGTCGTAAGTCTCCACGTAAGGAATTCAAGAAAGGATGAATCGCCGCTTACTGCAGCCCCGGCATTGGTGCGGCGCCATGCCTCGGAAGTTGCTTTAATTGAAATTAACGACTGCGTAACTAGTATCCCGCCTGCCATCAATCCGAAGATGACGCAGCGCAAGCGAATATCGCAACAAAGTGTTTCGGCGTTTGTCGCAGAGCAGGACTGAGAATTTCTGCCAACCACGCTTTCTGCAACGGCCCATGCCTGCGACACCGAAAGCGCATGGGATAATCGCGGCATGCCCAATTCGCCTGAACCACCGATGAAAATGCACCCGTCGATTCAACCACGTGGCATTGCCAAAATCGCATTTAAGTTGGCAATGTTGTGTTTTTTCATTGAGACAGCGGCTGCACAGGCCTTGCCGGAGGTGGTCGGCGCGGCGCTCAGGCGGGCGGCGATCCCGGCGGCGTCGATGGGCACCTACGTGCAGGAAGTCGATGCGCCGCGTGTGCTGATCGCGGCCAACAATGCGGTCGCCTTCAATCCGGCGTCGACCATGAAGCTGGTCACGAGCGCGGCCGCCCTGGAGCTGCTCGGGCCGACCTACACCTGGAAAACCCGTGCATTCGCGACCGGCCTGCAGACGGGCGACGTGCTGCAGGGCGACCTGGTGCTCAAGGGCGGCGGCGACCCGAAACTGGTGGTGGAAAACTTCTGGCTGTTCCTGCGCCAGATCCGGGCGCAGGGCATTCGCGAGATCGGCGGCAACGTGGTGCTGGACCGGACCTTCTTTGCCGCCGACGTCCACGATCCGGCACGGTTCGACGGCGACCCGGCCAAGCCCTACAACGCCGGACCGGACGCGCTGCTGTTGAACTACAAGGCGCTGACCCTGCGGCTGCTGCCCGACAGCGCCGGCGGCACCGCGCAGGTCAGCGTCGATCCGCCGCTGGCAGGCATTGCCCTGGCCGCGCCGCAACTGTCGAACGAGGAGTGCGGCGCCTGGCAAGCGAAACTGCGGCTGACCAGCAGCGCCGCGCGCATCGCGTTCGATGGCCGCATGCCGGTCGCCTGCGGCGAAAAGTACTGGAACATCCATCCGTACGGCATGACGCAGACCCAGTATTTCGGTGCGGTATTCCGGCAGATGTGGCGCGACCTCGGCGGCGTCTTTCAGGGCGCGGTGGTCGATGGCACGGTGCCGCCGCAGGCGCGCCTGGTGGTCGAACGCGAATCGGTCAGCCTGCCGGAAGTCATTCGCGACATGAACAAGTTCAGCAACAACGTCATGGCGCGGCAACTGTTGCTGACGATTGCAGCGGAAACCGAAAGGACGCCGGCCACCGCCGAGCGCGGCGCGCATGTCGTCAAGACCTGGCTGGCGGCGCGCGGCATCGAGAATCCGGACGTCATCATCGAGAACGGCTCAGGCCTGTCGCGCAATGAACGCATTGCGGCCGGCACCATGGGCCGCATGCTGGTGGCCGCCTTTCGGGCGCCGACCATGCCGGAATTCGTCTCGTCGCTGCCGCTGGCCGGTCTGGACGGCACCATGCGCCGGCGCCTGCAGGATCGCGGCGTGGCGGGCCGGGCGCATATCAAGACCGGGTCGTTGAACGATGTCAGGGCGATCGCCGGATACGTGCTTGCGGCGTCGGGCAAGCATTACGCGGTCGTCAGCCTGATCAATCATGCCAATGCATCGCGCGGCCAGGAAGCGCAGGACCTGCTGCTGCAGTGGATCTACGAGCACGGCTGAAGGCTGGCGGGGCGCCTACAGGATGACCGGCCGGTCCGCCAGTTCGTTGGCGCGGCCGCTGTCGCCCGAAGCCGGGAAATGTGTCGCCAGGAGGGCATTCACATGGCCGACGCCCGCCAGCAGGCTGTCGTGGAACTGGCCGGCGGCAAAGCCGCGCGTCATGACCTGGCAGGCGGCTTCCCAGTCGCTGCGGGCGACCGCCCGGCCAACCGCCCGATCGGTGACGATCTCGACCTTGCGTTCGGCCAGGTTGATGTAGACCAGCACGCCGCAGTTTTCTTCCGTATCCCAGATCCGGTAACGTGAAAACAGGGCATGCGCCCGGGCCCGTGCGGTGCTGCGTTCGACCAGTTCCGGCAGTTGCAGTGCCGGTTCGATGATCAGGCGCAGCTGGGCGCGATGGCGCGACTCGCCTGCGCCGATTGCTGCCTGAACGGCTTTGAGGGTAGCTTGTGGAAACGCCCGCCGCGCCATGGCGCGCGTGGTCGACAGGTGGCGCACGATGCGCAGGAAGGCGTTCATCACCAGTTCCCCGAGGCGGCGCCGCCGTCGAAACCGCCACCGCCACCGCTGAAGCCGCCGCCGCCACCACCACCGCCGCAAAATCCACCGCCGCCACCGAAGCCGCCACTGCCGCGACCGAGTGCGCTGCCGATCTGGCTGCCCAGGATGACGCCCGCGGTACGCCCCCAGCCGTTGCTGCTGAGCGTGCTGCCGCCACGGCGCAGGCGCGAGCTGATGAGGGCAATGCCGATCAGCATCAGAAAGATCATCGGCAGCACGCCCGTCAGGCCGTCATCCCCGGTTGCCGCAGGCCCTGGCGCAGCAGGCGCCGGCAGGTGCTCGCGGTCGAGCAGGGTTTGCAGCGCGGCCGAGGCAGCAGCGAGCCCGCCGTAATAATCGTTCTGGCGGAAGTGCGGCGCGATCACGTCCTGCAGGATGCGGTTTGCCTGCGCATCGGTAAGGGAACCCTGCACGCCGCGACCGACTTCGAGGCGCAGGCGGCGCAGGTCCCTGGGATTGTCCCGGGCGACGATCAGGATGACGCCGTCGTCGACACCCTTGCGGCCGAGCCTCCAGGCGTCTGCCACGCGGATGCCGTACTGCTCGATTGCCTCGGGCGCGGTGCTGGAGATGAGGAGAATGCCGATCTGCGTGCCGGTGCGTTGCGCGTAGGCCTGCAAGCCGCTTTCCAGCGTGGCGCGCTGGTTTGCGTCGAGCATGCCGACGGTGTCGGTGACCTGCATCGTCAGTGCCGGCACCGCGACCCGGGATGCCTGCGCCGGGTTTGGCGCGGTTGCCGCAGGCGGCGTTTGCGCATGGAGCGGGCTGGCCGCTCCCGACAAGGCCAGTCCCAGCACGAGCAGCCATGCAAGCACGGCGGCGTTGCGCAAAGCCGATGCAGACGAGCGCGGCATGCCGGTCACCCTATTTGCCGAAGTTGACGGCCGGCGCGGTCGAGATCGCCTTTTCATTGTCGACCGTGAAGGCGGGCTTGACGTTGTACTTGAAGATCATCGCCGTCAGGTTGCTCGGAAAACTGCGCGCCAGCACGTTGTAGTCCTGCACCTGGGCGATGTAACGGTTGCGGGCGACCGTGATGCGGTTCTCGGTGCCTTCGAGCTGCGACTGCAGGTCGCGAAAACCGGCGTCGGCTTTTAGCTGCGGATAATTTTCGGTCACCACCATCAGCCGCGACAGGGCCGACGACAGGTCGCCTTGCACCTGCTGGAACTTCTTGAAGGCTTCGGGATTGTTCAGCACTTCCGGCGTGATGGTCATGCCGGTTGCGGCGGCGCGGGCACGGGTGACGCCTTCGAGGGTTTCGCGCTCGTGGCTGGCATAGCCCTTGACCGTATTGACCAGGTTCGGAATCAGGTCGGCGCGGCGCTGGTACTGGTTGACGACTTCGCTCCAT
>JANXSS010000515.1 GCA_025356535.1 Herminiimonas sp. | reverse complement strand
CGACCACGCTGGGACAGGTGGTGCTGGCCAACTTCACCGACGTCAACGGCCTCAAGCCGCTGGGTAACAACCTGTGGGCGGAATCGTCTGCTTCCGGCCCGGCGCTGGTGAGTACGCCGAACTCCGGCAGCCTGGGCACGTTGCAGTCGTCGGCGGTAGAGGATTCGAACGTCGACCTGACGGCGGAACTGGTCAACATGATCACGGCGCAGCGGGTCTACCAGGCCAACGCGCAGACCATCAAGACGCAGGACCAGGTGCTGCAGACGCTGGTGAACTTGCGTTGATCCTGCGTTCATGCCGACGCCGGCCATTCGCATCAATTAGGAGAACCAGATGGACCGTCTGATCTACACCGCCATGACCGGCGCCAAGCACATCATGGAGCAGCAGGCAAACACCGCCCACAACCTGGCCAACGTCAGCACCACCGGTTTCCGCGCGCAGCTCGATACCTTCCGGGCGGTGCCGGTACTGAGCGAAAGCATGCCCACGCGCGCCTTCGTGGTCGATTCGACCATGGGCGCCGACTTCAGCCAGGGCGCCTTGCAGCAGACCGGGCGTGCGCTCGACGTGGCGGTGCAAGGCAAGGGCTGGATCGCGGTGCAGATGGAGGACGGCTCGGAAGCCTATACCCGCCAGGGCAGCCTGAAGACAAGCGAAAACGGCGTGCTGCAAACGGCCGCCGGCCTGTCGGTGCTGGGCGAGGGCGGGCCGATCAGCATCCCGCCCGATGTCAACGTCGCCATTGCCAGCGACGGCACGATTTCGTCGACGGAACGTGCCGGCAAGCCTGGCCAGGCGAATGTGATCGGCCGCATCAAGCTGGTCAATCCGCCGGAGGAGTCGCTGGTGCGCGGCGACGACGGCCTGTTCCGGGTCAAGGGCGGCGAGGCGGCCGATGCCGATCCGGCGGTGCGGGTCGCCGCCGGCGCCTTGGAAGGCAGCAACGTCAATGCGGTCGAGGCGATGGTCAACATGATCAGCCTCGGGCGCGCCTTCGAGATGCACATGAGTTTATTGAAGAACGCCGAGAGCAACGCTGCCAAAGCAGCGCAACTCATGAATTTGAGTTGAGGCCCGCGGCAGCACAATGCGCATGTCCGTCGGTGCCGGCTGAGAGGCGCCGAACAGGTTTCAGGAGAAAAAAATGATTCGTTCGCTATGGATTTCAAAGACCGGCCTCGATGCGCAGCAGACGCAGATGGACGTCATCGCCAACAACCTGGCCAACGTCAGCACGGCCGGCTTCAAGCGTTCGCGCGCCGTGTTCGAGGACCTGCTGTACCAGACCATCCGCCAGCCCGGCGCGCAGTCGTCGCAACAGACGCAGCTGCCCAGCGGCCTGCAGCTGGGCACCGGCGTGCGTCCGGTGGCGACCGAGCGCATCTTCACGCAGGGTAACCTGCAGCAGACCGGCAACTCCAAGGACCTGGCCATCAACGGCGACGGTTTTTTCCAGGTGCTGCTGCCCGACGGCACGACTGCCTACACCCGCGACGGCTCCTTCCAGGTGGACAACCAGGGCCAGCTGGTGACCTCCAGCGGCTTCGTGATCCAGCCGGCGATCTCGATTCCGGCCAATGCACAGAGCGTCACGGTCGGTCGCGACGGCACCGTATCGGTGACGCAGTCGGGTACCGCGGCGCCGACCCAGGTCGGCGCGCTGCAGGTCTCGACCTTCATCAATCCGGCCGGGCTGGAGAGCAAGGGCGAGAACCTGTATGTGGAAACCGGATCGTCGGGCAACGCCAGCACCAACACGCCCGGCACCAACGGCGCCGGCAACCTGTCGCAGGGGTATATCGAAACCTCGAACGTAAACGTGGTCGAGGAACTGGTCAACATGATCCAGACCCAGCGCGCCTATGAGATCAACAGCAAGGCCATCACCACTTCCGACCAGATGCTGCAGAAGCTCACGCAGCTGTAATGACGCCATGACGTCCTTCATCGAGACCCGCATGCAAGCGATACCCGTTTTTCTGAACTGGCTGGCAGCCGCCGCAATCGTCGCACTGGCCGGTTGCGCCACGACGCCGAGCTCGATCGTGCAGATGCCGACGACGACGACGGCGCCGCAACCGGTGGCGGTGGCGCCGGTGGCCAACGGCGCAATCTTCCAGGCGGCGGCCTACCGGCCGATGTTCGAGGACCGGCGCGCACGCATGGTCGGCGACATACTGACCATCCTGATCAATGAAAAGACCACCGCCGCAAAAGCCGCCGGCGACTCTGCCAGCAAGACCAACAGCATCACCGGCAGCGTCGGCAAGCTCTTCGGCCTGCCGGCGTCGACCATCGGCGACCTCGGCTTTACGGCCAGCGGCGCGACCAAGTTCGAGGACAAGGGTGCGGCGACCTCGTCGAACAACTTCAATGGCTACATCGGCGTGACCGTCATGCAGGTTCTGCCCAACGGCAACCTGCTCGTCAGTGGCGAGAAACAGATTGCATTCGATCGCGGCGCCGAGTTCATCCGTTTTTCCGGTGTCGTCAATCCCGACAACATCGTGGCCGGCAATACGGTGCCGTCCACCCAGGTGGCCGACGCCCGCGTCGAATACCGTACCAATACCCGGCTCGACAAGGCAGACGTGATGTCGCAGCTGACCCGATTTTTTCTGAGTGCGTTGCCACTCTGAGCGAGGTAATCCGATGTCAAAGCGCCCGATCGTTCGACTCATCCTGCGCCGCCTGCTGGGCGCCGCCACCATGGCCGTTGCGGTGCTGCCGCTGGGGGCGCTGCCGGCGCATGCCGAGCGCTTGAAGGACCTGGCATCGATCCAGGGCGTGCGGCAGAACCAGTTGATCGGCTATGGCCTGGTGGTGGGCCTGGACGGCAGCGGCGACCAGACCACGCAGACGCCGTTTACCGTGCAAAGCGTGGTGAGCATGCTGCAGCAGCTCGGCGTGAACCTGCCGCCGGGCGCGACCCTGCAACTCAAGAACGTGGCCGCGGTGATGGTCACCAGCTCGCTGCCGGCTTTTTCGCAACCGGGTCAGACCCTCGACGTGACGGTGTCGTCGATGGGCAATGCAAAGAGCCTGCGCGGCGGCACGCTGCTGATGACGCCGTTGAAAGGCGCCGACGGCCAGATCTACGGCATGGCGCAGGGTAACGTGCTCGTCGGTGGTGTCGGCGCGGCGGCCGGCGGCGCCTCCAAGGTCGTCAATCACCTGAGCGTGGGCCGCATCTCCGCCGGCGCCACGGTCGAGCGTGCGGTGGCGTCCTCGCTCGGGCAGGGCGACGTCGTCAACCTGGAACTGAAGGACACCGATTTTTCGACAGCCAGCAAGGTCGTCGATGCGATCAATAAGAAATTCGGCGCGCAGACGGCCACGGCACTGGACGGGCGCGTCATCCGCGTGCATGCGCCGATCAATGCCGGCGAACGCGTGAGCTTCATCGGCGAACTCGAGTCGCTCTCCGTCACGCCGGCGCTGATGAATGCCAAGGTCATCCTGAATGCGCGCACCGGTTCGGTCGTCATGAACCAGGCCGTCACGCTCGAATCCTGCGCGGTCGCCCATGGCAACCTGTCGGTCACCATCAACACCGATGCCCAGGTCAGCCAGCCGGCAGCGCTGGCCGCCGGCCAGACGGTGGTGGTGCAGACGGCGCAGATCGACATCAAGAAGGATGCCGGCCAGCTGCAGTTGTTGAAGGCCGGGGCATCGCTGGCCGAAGTGGTCAAGGCGTTGAATTCGATCGGCGCCACGCCGCAGGACCTGCTGGCGATCCTGCAGGCGATGAAAGCCTCGGGCGCCCTGCGCGCCGAGCTGGAAATCATCTAGGCCCGCGCCATGGCCGCCACCCAGTCCACCGCCGCTTCGGGCGCCAGCTTTTCGATCGATCCGAAGGAACTCAGTTCGCTGCGCCAGTCTGCGCGGCAGAATTCGCCGGAAGCATTGAAGGCCGTCGCACAGCAGTTCGAGGGCCTGTTCATGAACATGGTCATGAAAAGCATGCGCGACGCCACGCCCAAGGATGGCCCGATGGATAGCGAGCAGGGCAAGATGTTCGGCTCGATGCTCGACCAGCAGCTGTCGCAAAATCTCGCCAAGCGCGGCGTCGGCCTGGCCGACGTGCTGATCCGGCAGCTGTCGAACAATCGTGGCGTGGCCGCACCCGATGCCGGCGCCTTGCCGGGCGGTGCCGCCGGCGGCGGCAGGGGCGCGGGCGGCACGGCATCGCTCGACGCCCTGTTGCCGGGCCGCCTGCGCATCGGCGGCGCCGTCCAGGTCGCCGCACTGCAGGCCGGCATCGAGGCCGGGCTGACCCCCGGCGCCGACAATACGCTCGGCTCGAATCTGGATCTCTCGCTGCCGGGCAGGACGACCGGCGGCCTGTCGGCCTTCCAGTCGACGCTGCAGAGCGCACTCGACGGCGGCATTCCGGGCGTGCTGCGTGCCGCCCTCGGCGCGGTCAAGCCGGCGTTGCGGCCAACCGATGCGGCGCAGGCCGAGCCCAACGGCCGCACCCAGCCGGCACATGTGCGCGCCTTCGAAGACAAACTCGCCGTGCACGCCGAAGACGCCGCCCGCACCACGGGCATACCGGCAAAGTTCATGCTCGGCCAGGCAGCGCTCGAATCCGGCTGGGGCAAGCGCGAAATCCTGGCCGCCGATGGCAGCAGCAGCCACAATGTCTTCGGCATCAAGGCCGGCGCGAGCTGGAAAGGCAAGGTTGTCGAAACGGCCACCACCGAATATGTCAATGGCGTACCGGAGCGGCGCGTCGAACGCTTCCGCGCCTACGACAGCTATGCGGATGCTTTCCGCGATTACGCAAAGACACTGACCAGCAATCCGCGCTACCAGGCGGTACTGGCGAACGCCACCGACCTCAAGGGTTTCGCGCAGGGTCTGCAGAAGGCCGGTTATGCGACCGATCCGCATTACGCCGCCAAGCTCACGCAGATCATCACGCGCTCGCTGTCGGCATGAGCCCGGGCCGGTGAGGTTGCTGTTGTCAGGATCACAAAAAATATCGGTGGCCGGCTCAAGTTCGGATGGAATCTGCCGTTGAAGTTGGTATCGGATAAAGGCAGGCAAATTTCATGAGCTCAGGAATCCTCAGTATCGGTCAGAGCGCGCTCAGTGCGGCGCAGGTCGGCGTTGCGACCACCGGCCACAATATTGCCAATGCGACGACGCCCGGTTACTCGCGCCAGGTGGTGCTGCAAAATGCGGCGCCCGGGCAGAGCGCCGGCTTCGGCTACGTCGGCTCCGGCACCCAGGTGGCCAGCGTCACCCGCGTCTACAATCAATTCCTCGCCAATCAGGTCCTGTCGGCGCAGACATCGAGCAGCCGGCTGTCGACCTACAACACGCAGATCTCCCAGATCGACAATGCCCTGGCCGACCCGCATGCAGGCATTTCGCCGGCGCTCCAGGATTTTTTCACGGGCGTGCAAAACGCCAGCACCGATCCGAATTCCGCTGCCGCGCGGCAGGCGCTGCTGTCGTCCGGGGAAGCCCTGGCGTCGCGCTTCCAGGGCCTGTCGGACCGTATCGGCGAGACCCTGCAGGGCGTCAACGGCAAGATCGGCGCGGCCGTCACCGACATCAATGCTGCGGCCAGCCAGATCGCCAACCTCAATGACGCCATCGAAAAGGCGCAGGCCGGCGGCAACCTGAAGGCAAACGACCTGCTCGACCAGCGCGACCAGGCGGTCTCCGACCTGAGCAAGCAGATCAAGGTGTCGATCGTGCAGCAGGGCGAGAGCTACAATGTCTTCATCGGCAACGGCCAGCCGCTGGTGGTGGGCACGAAACTGACGACGCTGGTGGCGACCAATTCGCCCACCGATCCATCGCATGTCTCGGTCGCATCGAAGACGGCCAGCGGCATCGTCACGCAGCTCGACGAAAACGCGCTGCCCGGCGGCACGCTCGGCGGCCTGTTCGAATTTCGCAAGCAGACGCTCGACGTCGCGCAGAATGCGCTGGGGCGCATGGCCACCACCCTGGCAGCCACCTTCAATGCCCAGCATGCACTGGGCCAGACCCAGACCGGCGCACCCGGCGGCGCCTTCTTCAACGCCGGCGCTCCGGCCATTTCGCCGGACGCCAGAAATACCGGCACCGGCACGGTGACGGCATCGATCGGCAATCCGGCGGCGCTGACGACGAGCGACTATCAGCTCGAATTCATCGCCTCGGGCACGCCGTCCTACAAGCTGACACGCCTGTCCGACGGGAACGTCACCACCTTCAATGCCGCCGGTACGCCGCCGAGCACGGTCTCGCTCGACGGTGTCGACATTGCGATTGCCGGCGCGCCGGCCTCCGGCGACCGCTTCCTGATCCGGCCGGTGGCAAACGGCGCCTCGGGTTTTTCCGTGGCGATCCACGACAGCGCCGATATCGCCCTGGGCGCACCGGTCACCGCTTCTGCCACCACGGCAAACACCGGCACCGGCAGCGTCAGCCCGGCAACGGTGACGTCGGCCGCCCTGCTGCCAGGCGGCCTTGCGCTGACCTATTCGGGCACGACGCTGTCGGGCATACCGGCAAACGTCGGCGTGTCCGTCACCAACCTGGCAACACCGCCTGCGACCCGCACCTATGCGCCCGGCGCGCCGGTGACCTACAACGCCGGCGAGCAGATATCGATCGGCGGCGTGTCGACGGTTTTCGGTACACCGGGCAGTACGCTGCCGGCAAACATCAGCGTGCCGGGACCCAACGCAACGCTTGCGTACAACGCGGCGAGCAAGACCATATCGGGCTTTCCGGTGCCGTTGAACATCATCGTCACTGCAAACGGTACCTCGACCACCTATGCGCCGGGCAGCGCCGTGCCTTACACGCCGGGGGCGACGTTTTCCTTCGGCGGCGTGAGCGTGGCATTCTCGGGCAGCCCGGCCGACGGCGACACCTTCAAGGTCGGCCCGAACACGAACGGCCAGGGCGACAACCGCAATGCACTTTTGCTGGGCAAGCTGCAGACGGCGAACACGCTCGAAAACGGCACCACCACGTTCCAGGGCGCCTACTCGCAACTCGTCAGCAGCGTCGGCAACAAGGCGCACGAACTGCAGGCAACCGGCCTGGCGGCCACCAGCCTGCTGGAGCAATCGGTGGCGGCGCAACAGTCCGAGTCGGGCGTCAACCTGGACGAGGAGGCGGCCAACCTGCTGCGCTACCAGCAGGCCTACCAGGCTGCCGGCAAGCTGATGCAGACCGCCAGCACCCTGTTCGACGTGCTGCTGACGCTGGGCAGGTAAGCAGGGGCAAGGCAAGCAGGGCAAGGCAAGCAGGGCAAGGCAACGGCAGCATCCACGCCAGAACACCGGCAGCACCCAGGGCGGCACACCGCAGCATTCAGGAGCAGCAC
>JANXSS010000477.1 GCA_025356535.1 Herminiimonas sp. | reverse complement strand
GCGGCATGGCATGCGGGCAGCGCGGATGGAAATGGCAGCCCGACGGCGGATGCAGCGGCGATGGTATCTCGCCCTTGACCGCAAAGAATTCGAGCTTCCTGACTTCGAGCTTCGGCGCCGACGCCAGCAGCGCCTGCGTATAGGGATGATTGGCCAGCGAGAACACGGCGTCGGCGGAAGCCGCTTCGACGATACGACCGAGATACATGATCACCACCCGGTCGGCCAGGTGGCGCACCACGCCAAGATCGTGGCTGATGAACAGGTACGTCAGGTCGAGCTCGTCGCGCAGCTTCATGAACAGATTGAGCACCTGCGCCTGGATCGAGACGTCGAGCGCTGCCACCGCTTCGTCGCAGACCAGGAACGATGGCTTGACGGCGAGCGCGCGCGCAATGCCGATGCGGGCGCGCTGGCCGCCGGAGAACTGATGCGGGAAACGGCGCACCACGCTGGGGTCGAGGCCGACGCGCGCCAGCAGTTGCTCGACATATTCCTTCTGCCCGGCGGCGCTGACCATGCCATGCACCACCGGCGCCTCGCCGATGATGTCCTGCACCCGCATGCGCGGATTGAGCGATGCGGTCGGGTCCTGGAAGATCATCTGGATGGCCAGCTGCTTGCGCCGCCGCGTTGCCGCGTCCAGCAATTCGAGCTGTTCGCCGCGCCAGAAGCGCTGCCCCGCCGTCATCGGATGCAGGCCGACGGCGATGCGACCCAGGGTCGACTTGCCGCAACCGGATTCGCCCACCAAGCCCACCACTTCGCCGGGCGCAATCGACAGGCTGACATCGTCGACCGCATGCACCACCTCGGGCACCAGGCCGGCGCCAAACAGGTTGGCCACGCGCCCGGCTGCATCGATCGGCTTGGAAAAACGCTTGCTGACATGGCGCAGTTCCAGCAGCGGCTGCAGTGGCGAGGCCGTTTCCGCGGCCAGGCGGGTCTGCGTCCCGGTTTCAGCGTTCATGTCGCCACCTCGTCGAGCGCGACCGGATGGAAGCAGCGAAAGGCCTGGCCGTCGACCACCACCTGCGGCGGCGGCGTGTTGCAGACCCCGGTTGCGCGCTCGCAGCGGGTGCGAAAGGCGCAACCGCTGGGCAACTGCAGCAGCGACGGCGTCATGCCGGCGATCTGGCGCAAGGGCTGGCCGCGCGGATCGCGCGAAGGCGCCGAGGCGATCAGTCCGAACGTATAGGGATGGCGCGGTGCGCCCAGCACCTGGTTGACGGTGCCGCTCTCGACGATTTTGCCTGCATACATGACGCAGACCGTGTCGGCCAGTCCGGCCACCACCGACAGGTCGTGCGTGATCCAGATCAGCGCCGTGCCGGACTCGCGGCACAGCTTCTGCATCTCGAACAGTATCTGGCCCTGGATCGTGACGTCGAGCGCGGTGGTCGGTTCGTCGCAGATGATCAGGTCCGGCTTGTTCAACAGCGCAATCGCGATTGCCACCCGCTGGCGCATGCCGCCCGAGAACTGGTGCGGATAAGCCAGCAACCGCTCGTCCGGCGAAGCGATGCCGACCCGCGCCAGGGCGTCGCGTGCCATGGCCCGGGCCGTTTCGCGACCCACCGGATGATGCGCCTGCACCGCCTCCATCATCTGGGTATCGATGCGCAGCACCGGATTTAAGGTCATCATCGGATCCTGGAAGATCATGGCGATGCGGTCGCCGCGAATGGCGCGCATCGCCTCCGGCGCAAGCCTGCGCAGGTCCGTTCCCTTGAACAGCACTTCACCGGCCACGACATCGCCGGGCGCTGCGATCAGCCCCATGACCGAATAGCCCGTCATCGACTTGCCCGAACCCGATTCGCCCACCAGGCCCATGATCTGGCCGGGCATGACGGTAAACGAGACATCGTTCACAGCAATGGCAACGCCGGCACGCGCGGCAAATTGCGTCGTCAGGTGCCGCACGTCGAGCGTGGGTTGCAGCGTGGTGCCGGGAGAAATTTGCATGCAGTGCAGTCGGTGAGTCAGTGTTTCGGTGGGTGCTTCGGTAGACTTGCGGCAGTCATGGCATGGGCAGGCGCGGCGAATGCATCGGTTACTGCGTCTGCAGGTGCGGATTGAGAACGTCGCGCAGCTGGTCGGCCACCAGGTTGATCGTCACCACCGTGACCAGCAGGGCGATGCCCGGAAAAAAGCTGATCCAGTATTTTCCCGAGAGCAGATACTGGAAGCCATTTGCAATCAAGAGGCCCAGCGACGGCTCCGTCACCGGCAAGCCCAGGCCGAGAAAGGACAACGTCGCCTCCAGCGAAATTGCCGAGGCTACCTGCAAGGCGGCGATCACGATCAGCGGCGGCATGCAGTTCGGCAGCAGGTGGCGCAGCATGATGCGCAGCGGCGACAGGCCGAGCGAGGTCGCCGCCTCGATGTATTCCTTCCTGCGCTCGACCAGCGCGGCGCTGCGCGCAGTACGTGCGTAATACGCCCACTGCACCGCAACAAGCGCAATGATGATCTTGCCGACGCCCTGCCCGGTCAGCGCCAGCAGAATCAGCGCAATCAGGATCGGCGGAAAGGAGAGCTGGATGTCGGCCAAGCGCATGATCAGCGACTCGATGCGTCCGCCCACGTAGCCTGCCACCAGACCCAGCATCAGGCCGATTGCCAGCGCGATGACGGTGCTGACCACGCCCACCATCATCGAAATGCGCACGCCGTAGAGAATTGCCGAGAGCATGTCGCGGCCCTGCTCGTCGGTGCCGAGCAGGAACGTGAGCTTGCCGTCGACCGATTGCTTGCCGGGCTCCAGGCGCGAATCCATCACGTCCAGGTGCGACAGGTCATAGGGATTCTGCGGCGCCAGCACGGGTGCGAACAGTGCCGCGATGACGATCAGCAAGAGACCGATGAAGCCGGCCGTTGCAATCCTGCTGCGAAAAAAATCCCGGGCAAAACGCTGCAAGGGCGTCTCGACTGCTGCCTGTGGCAGCACGGTTTCGATCGCGCTCATCCCTTTGCCTCCGACAGCCGCACGCGCGGGTCGAGCAGCGAATACACCACGTCGACCGCCAGGTTGATGAAAATGAACAGCACCACGATCAGCATCAGGTACGCCACGATCACCGGCCGGTCCAGCACCCGGATCGAATCGATGATGAGTTTTCCCATGCCGGGCCAGGCGAACACCGATTCGGTGACGATGGCAAAGGCGATGATGGAGCCGAACTGCAGGGCGATGACTGTCACGATCGGAATCAGGATGTTTTTCAGGACATGCACGCCGATGATGCGGGTGTTGGTCAGGCCCTTGGCCCGGGCAAATTTCACGTAGTCCTGCAGCAGCGCTTCCTGCGCACCGGCGCGTGTCAGGCGGATCACCAGCGCGATATTGAAGAGCGCCAGGTTAAAGGCCGGCATCAGCAGATGACGCAGGCCGTCGACCGTCAGAAAACTCACCGGCACACCGAGCAAGAGCCGCGTGGTGCCGCGCCCGCTCGACGGCAGCCAGCCCAATTGCACCGCAAACACCATGATCAGCATCAGCCCGACCCAGAAGGTCGGCAGCGAAAAGCCGAGAATGGACACGGCCATGATCGATTTTCCGGCAATACCTTGCGGCCGCAGGCCGGCCCACAGACCCAGCGGTATGCCCAGCCCCACCGCAATCAAAATCGCGACAACGGCAAGTTCCAGCGTGGCCGGCATGCGCTCGAAGATCAGGGTCAGCGCCGGCGTGGAAAAGGCGAACGAGCGTCCCATGTCGCCGGCGAGCGCATTGCCGATGAAAATGAAATACTGCTGCCAGAGCGGCTTGTCGAGACCGAAGGCGGCGATCGTGCGGGCCCGTTCGATCTGGTCGGCATCCGGGCTGATCAGCACATCGACCGGATTGCCGATCGCATAGACACCGACGAACACCAGCAGCGACATGACCAGCAGCACGCCCACGCTTTGCAGCAGGCGGCGGATGATGAAGACGATCATGTGCGGCCGGCGCCCCGGTGTGCGCTGGCACCGGCGGACCGGCTGTTACTGTGCGCGAAAGGCATAGGCATGCGTGCGTTCATCGGTGCGCGGTGCATAGACGATGCCCTTTTTGGTGGCCCAGGTCGTGACCTGATGATGCAGCGGTATCACGCCACCGTCATTGACCACGATTGCCGCCGCATCCTGCAGCAGCTTCAGGCGCGGCGCATCCTCGACCGTGTTCAGGGCCTTGAACAGCATGTCGTCCATCTTCGGATTGCAGTACTTCAGCCAGTTCACAACCCCCATGCCCTTGCCCGGATTGTCGCAGGCGGCCAGCGCCCGCAAGGGGGAAGACGCTTCGCCGGTCTGCGCACCCCAGCCGAGCAGGCCGATGGAAAACTCGCGCTTGGAGCCGCGTGCCGAATAGACCGACATCGGCATGCCTTCGACCTTGGTGGCCACGCCGATGCGCGCCCACATCTGCGCAATCGTCTGCGCAATCTTTTCATCGTTGACGTAACGGTTGTTCGGCGTATGCAGCGTCAGGCCGAAGCCGTTCGGATAGCCGGCCTCGGCCAGTAATTTCTTGGCGCCTTCCGGATCGAACTTGACGGTCTTCAAGGCCGGGTTGTAGCCGAGCAGCTTGCTCGACACCAGGTTACCGGTCGGCTCCGACAAGCCTTCCATCACGCGCTCCTTGATGGCCTCGCGATTAATCGCCATCGACAGCGCCTGGCGCACGCGCACGTCGGTCATCGGATTCTTTTTCATCGGCTTGCCGTCGCGGTCGGTCACGAAGGGCGATTTCTCGCGGTTGGTATCCGGATACAGATAGATCATCCGGTGCGACACCTTTGAATACATGCTTACCGTCGGCTCGCTGCGAATGCGGGCCAGATCCGGCGTGGGCACGTTTTCGATCGCCTGGACGTCGCCGGCCAGCAGCGCGGCTATCCGCGTCGCGCCGTTCGGGATGAAGCGCAGGGTCACCTTGCTCCAGGATGGCTTCTTGCCCCAGTAGGCATCGTTGCGCTCGAGTTCGAGCCGGTCGTCGCGGGCAAAGCGCACGAACTTGTAGGGGCCGGTGCCGACCATGCCCTTGCCGCTGGCAAAGTCGTCACTGGTCAGTCCCTGCGTTGCCTTCTTCTGCACGATGTAGATCGATGTCAGGTCGGCCAGCAACAGCGGATACGGCTCCTTGGTCGTGAAGCGGATCGTCGTGGCATCGATGATCTTCTTGTTGATGATCGCCTTGGTATAGACATCGAACTTGCCGGGACTGCCGATGATGGTCGACGGGCGCTCCATCGACCAGGCAATGTCCTCGGTCGTCAGGTCGCTGCCATCATGGAATTTCACGCCGGGGCGCAGCTTGAATTCCCAGGTCAGGTTGTTGATCATCGTCCATGACTGCGCCAGACCGGGCATCACGTGGCTGTCTTCATCCATCGTCACCAGCGTCTCGAAGATATGGTCCGAGACATTCAAGTTCGGGAAGAGATTGTAGAAATGCGGGTCCATCGAGGTCGGCGGCGAACTCATCGCCAGCTTGAATTCCTGCGCCAGCGCGCCCGGGCTTGCAAGGACGGCGGCAGCGGCAACGGCGCCCGCCAGAAGGCTTCGCAGGCCTGCCTGCAGCGGGTATCGACTTCCATGTTGCACGCGCATGTCTTCTCCGTGATTAAAATTGTATTGATCGACCTAGGGCGTAATATACACAGGATTCCAGCAAGATCCATTCCCGGCTGCGCCTGTTTTTCGGAGGGTGCGACATGCCGCTTTTACACAAGGATGAAACATGAAGCTGATCGATCCGATCCTCGCATTTCACGCCGAACTCCAGCAGATCAGGCGCGACATTCACGCCCATCCGGAGCTTTGCTATGAAGAGCAGCGCACCGCCGACGTGGTGGCGAAAAAACTGGCCGAATGGGGCATTCCGGTCATCCGCGGCCTGGGCGTGACGGGCGTGGTCGGCATCATCAGGAACGGCACCGGCACGCGCGCCATCGGCCTGCGCGCCGACATGGATGCGTTGCCGATGCAGGAAACAAACGTCTTCGATCATGCCTCGCGGCATGCCGGCAAGATGCACGCCTGCGGCCATGACGGTCACACCGCCATGCTGCTGGGAGCGGCGCACTACCTGGCGCAGCATCGCAACTTCGACGGCACCGTCTACGTGATCTTCCAGCCCGCAGAAGAGGGCGGCGGCGGCGCAAGACGCATGATGGACGACGGCCTGTTCGAAGAATGTCCGATGGACGCCGTCTTCGGCATGCACAACTGGCCAGGCGCGGCCACCGGCACCTTCGGCGTGACACCGGGGCCGATGATGGCGTCGAGCAATGAGTTCGAAGTCATCGTCAAGGGACGCGGCGCGCATGCGGCGCAACCGCACAAGAGCATCGACCCGATCATGGTAGCGGTACAGATCGCGCAAAGCTGGCAGACCATCGTTACGCGCAACAAGAGTCCGCTCGACGCGGGCGTACTGTCGATCACGCAGATTCATGCCGGCAGCACGACCAACGTCATACCGGACGACGCCACCCTGATCGGTACGGTGCGCACCTTCACGACGACGGTGCTCGACCTCATGGAGCAGCGCATGCGCGACATCGCGGTACACACGGCGGCCGCCTTTGGTGCGGAAGTCGACTTCAGGTTCAAGCGCAACTACCCGCCGCTGATCAATCATCCGGACGAGACGGCGTTTGCGCTACAGGTGATGCGCGATATCGTCGGCGATGCGGCGGTCGAAGCAGCGGTCGAGCCAACCATGGGTGCGGAAGATTTTGCCTTCATGCTGCAGGAAAAACCGGGCTGCTATGTGTTCATCGGTAACGGCGACGGCGAGCACCGGGCCTTCGGCCATGGGCTGGGGCCGTGCAACCTGCACAACCCGAGCTATGACTTCAATGACGAATTGCTGCCGATCGGCGCGACCTACTGGGTGCGCCTGGCCGAAGCCTATCTGCCGCAGTCCTGAGCGTCTGACTGCATCGCCTGCCGGGCCGCTCGCGACCATGAGCAGTCCTCATTCATGCGGCCGGACCGGATCGGACTACACGGGCGGCGGCAGGCGGTCGGCCAGAATGCCAACGCGGCTCCCCGGATTCAATCGCTCCAGCGCCAGCAATGCGGCAGCCTGATCGGCATTGCCAAACGTCTCGAGGATGCCCCGGTAGAGCGTCGTCACCAGTTCGCTTACCGGCAGGTTCAGGCCCGCCGCAGCCGCAGCCTGCAA
>JANXSS010000406.1 GCA_025356535.1 Herminiimonas sp. | reverse complement strand
GGCGGATGTTGTGCCACCAGTAGCCGGCGTCGAGCTCGCCTTCGGTCAGCATCTGGCCGGTCACGGTCGAATAAAAAGGAATGGTCGCAGGGCGCGGCTTGATGTCGGCCAGCGACAGGCGCACGCCGGCTTCGATGCCGTCCATCGCGGCGCTGTGGAATGCGTAATCGAGGTCGAGCCGCTTGCACAAGATGTTGCGCGCCTTGAGCATCACCTCGACCTGTGCCAGCGCCGACGCCGGGCCGGCGACGGTGGCGCCGGTGCTGCTGTTGAAGCCGGCAACGGCAAGCTGGTTCGACAGGCCCGCTTCGTCGAGCAGCGCCTGCGCTGCCTGGCCGCTCATCGATACCGCCGTCATGCCGCCTTGCCCGCGCGTCAAGCCCTGCAGCCGGCTGCGGTGGTAGATCACCTGCACGGCGTCTTCCAGCGACAGCGCGCCGCAAGCCCAGGCGGCGGCGACTTCACCGACGCTGTGGCCGGTAACGGCGACCGGCACGATGCCTTTTTCGCGCAGCATCCGGGTCACGCCAACCTGCAATGCAAACAGCGCCGGCTGCGCGATTTCGGTCAGCGCGTAACGGTCGCGGCCATTTTGCGAGCGCAACTCCGCTTCGATCGAAAACGTCTCATGCTGGGCAAACAGCGCATCGATCTCGACGATCGCCTTTCGAAATGTCGCGTCTTCGAGCAGTTTGCTACCCATGCCGGCCCACTGCGAGCCGTTGCCGGTATAGACAAGAGCCGGACCGACAGCGGCATTGAGCGCCACCCCGGTGGCCACTGCAGCCGAGGCCGGCGCGTCGGCGAACTTGCGCAGCTGCTCGGCCAGCGTCGATGGCGTGGCGCCAAACAGCACGGCGCGATGCGCATGCCAGTCGCGCCGATAGGCCGCCTGGTAGGCGATGTCGTAGAGCGCCGCCTGCGGTTGCCGCTCCAGGAAAGCCGACAGCGCGCGGGCCGACGCCTGCAAGGCCGCCGCATCCTTGCCGGAAATGAGCAGCGGCAGGTTGCCGCCCTTCGGATGGATCCGTCCGGTCGGCTTGATGAGCGGCGGGCTCTCCAGGATGACGTGCGCGTTGGCGCCGCCGAAGCCGAACGAGTTGCAGCCGATGACCAGCCTGCCGGTTGCTTTCAGGGCAGTCGTTTGCGTGACGACCGACAGGTTCCAGTCGTCGAAGGGAATGTTCGGATTGAGTTTCTTGACGCCGATGGTGGCCGGCACCTTGCGATGCTGGATCGCGTGAATCGCCTTGACCAGGCCCGCCACGCCGGAGGCCGCTTCCATGTGGCCGAGGTTGCTCTTGACCGAGCCGATCAGGAGCGGCTTGCTGCGATGGCGGCCGATGGCGTCGCCCAGCGCTCGGGTCTCGATCGGGTCGCCGACCGCGGTGCCGGTGCCATGCGCTTCCATGTAATCGATGTCGGCCGGCGCAATGCCGACTGCCGCATAGGTTTCCTGCAACAGGCTCGCCTGCGCCTTGTAGCTTGGAATCGTCATGCCCGACTTCTTGCCGTCGGTGTTGACGGCGCTATTGGCCACGACTGCCAGGATGCGGTCGCCGTCGCGCACCGCCATCTCGTAGTCCTTCAACAGGAACAGGCCGCCGCCTTCGGAGCGCACGTACCCGTCGGCATCGGCATCGAAGACATTGCAGCGACCGCGCCGCGAGAGCATCGACGCCTTCGAGAACACGATGAAGCCGTACGGATGCAGATGCAGGCTGACGCCGCCGGCCAGCGCATGGGTGCTCTCTCCCGAACGAATCGACTGGCAGGCCTGGTGAAACGCCACCAGCGACGAGGAGCAGGCGGTGTCGATTGCCATGCTCGGGCCGCGCAGGTCGAGCACGTACGACAGGCGGTTCGCAGCGATGCTGGCCGTGTTGCCGGTGGCGGTAGACGCATCGGCCGCACCGAGGTCGTCTGCCAGCCGGAATGAATAGTCCGAGCTGGCAATGCCGATGTAGACGCCGCAACGGCTGCCTGCCATTGCCGAGGCCTTGACACCGGCGTTTTCCAGTGTCTCCCAGCTCATCTCCAGCAACAGGCGCTGTTGCGGATCCATCAGCGCCGCTTCCCGCGGCGAGATGCCGAAGAACGCTGCATCGAAGCCGGAAACGTCGCCAACGGACCCTGCCGCGAACGTGTATGCCGTGCCCGGATGTGTCTTCTCCGGATGCTTGAACGAAGCCTGGTCCCAGCGGTCGGCGTCGACCGTGGTGACCAGGTCCTTGCCGTTCAACAGATCGTCCCAGTACGCGGCGAGGGTGGTTCCGGGAAAGCGAAATGCCTGACCAATAACGGCTACACGTTTTGTCATTCGATTAACGCTTTTTGCAAGCGAAGTTTGTTGAGACTATGCATTATGCCAAAGTTCATTGCGGCTATTTCAGATAAACTCACAACTTACATCGAAATTCCTAATTAACTTTGCTTAATAGCGACGATAATGTTTCAAAGCACGCGTTCCAAAAGAAAACCGCTGCGCCAAGGAAATCTTTGTAGCGAAACCGCGCGCAAGTCGTGGCAGGCTCCCGCTGCGATAACACATCTCCAATTGGCTTGTCTATATGTTGCTGGCCTGATTGACAGGTGAAATGATGCCTGCGGCCCGGTGCACTGTTTGCTTACTTCGCACCTCCCGCGTAATCATTGCTTTACTATCGGGGTTTCTTAACTTATAGCCAATAAATATGCTCATCCCCGTAATTTTGTCCGGCGGCGCAGGCACCCGGTTATGGCCGGTTTCCCGCGAAGGCCATCCGAAACCTTTCATGGTGCTCGCGGATGGCGAAAGTCTTCTTTTCAAGACATATCGGCGTGCGCTCGCGCTGACTGCCATTGACGACGTGCCCGAAGTGCTGACGGTGACGAACCGTGACTATTTTTTCATGAGCAAGGACGAGTTTGCCCGTTGCGAAAATGTCACAACTGCGGCGGGCACGTTCATGCTCGAGCCGTTCGGCCGCAACACCGCCGCCGCCGTTGCGCTTGCCGCGCGTTACGTAGCGCAAAAATATGGTGCCGGTGCGACGATGCTGGTGCTGGCGGCAGACCACCTGATCCTCGACCAGGAGGCTTTTGCCAAGGCCGTTGCAAATGCCCTGGAAATTGCCGGACGTGACTTCCTGGTGACCTTTGGCGTGACCCCGACGTCGCCCGAAACCGGTTTTGGCTACGTAGAGTATGCGCAGGGAAACGGTTCTGGTTACCATGTGGAAAGATTTGTAGAAAAGCCTACCCTGGCACTTGCAAAGCAGTATGTTGCAGATGGTAATTATTTGTGGAATTCAGGCATGTTCTGCTTCAAGGCAGGCATGATGTGCGGCGAATTGCGGCTGCACGCGCCAGACGTCGATGCGGCGATCGACGCTTGCTGGAACGAGATGACGGAGCAACAGGTTTCTGGTGCGATGCTGGAAATCCCCGCTGCCCCGTTTCAGAAGGTGCCTGACATTTCGATCGATTACGCGGTAATGGAGCGCTCTTCCCGGATGGCCGTTGTTCCAGGAGATTTCGGCTGGAGCGACATCG
Organism: Herminiimonas sp.; assembly: GCA_025356535.1. Classification (GTDB taxonomy): domain Bacteria; phylum Pseudomonadota; class Gammaproteobacteria; order Burkholderiales; family Burkholderiaceae_D; genus JANXSS01. The sequence continues at coordinate 20,005 of JANXSS010000406.1, read as the reverse complement.
GCTCCTGGCAGGCGGTCAGCCAGTTGACTGCGCCGGACGGCGACAACAACCGGATCATCGGCGATGCGGTCGTGCAGGACACGCGCAATACCTACATCCAGAGTGAAGGACGCCTGGTCGCGGCCCTGGGTGTTGATGATCTCGTGATCATCGATACTGCAGACGCCTTGCTGGTTGCCCACCGCGACAAGGCCCAGGACATCAAGAAGATCGTTCAGCAACTCAAGAAACAGAATCACGACACCTACAAGCTTCACCGGACCGTTGCCCGGCCCTGGGGCACCTACACGGTGATCGAAGAGGGCGTGCATTTCAAGATCAAGCGTATCAGGGTCAAGCCGGGCGCATCGCTGTCGTTGCAGATGCACCATCATCGCAGCGAGCATTGGATCGTCGTCAGCGGCATGGCAAAAGTTGTCAACGGCGAAAACGAACTTTTCGTCAGCAAGAATGAATCGACCTACATACCGGCCGGCCACCGCCACCGGCTGGAAAACCCGGGTGTGCTGGACCTCGTGATGATCGAGGTGCAGAGCGGGGAATATCTCGGCGAGGACGATATTGTCCGGTTTGAAGATGTTTATGGGCGCGTGTGATCGGGAAATCGATAACCTGGGACCGTGCCAGCACTTCGTGTGCTGACGGGTCAAATGCGGACGCCCAACGGTCTCTCAAACAGGCTGCTTTTTAGGAAAACGTTTTGGAAATAATGACAGAAGCAACTCTGAAGGACCCGGATAGTCGCCGGACCCGAATGCGCAATCCTTTCGCGAAGATCGATCGCCTGTTTCTGCTGACAGTGCTGATACCGACAATCATTGCAATCCTCTACTTCGGGCTGATCGCATCGGATGTCTATATATCGGAGTCGCGGTTTGTGGTGCGCAGTCCGCAACGGCAAGCGCCCGTCGGTATCGGTGCACTGCTCCAGGGTGCCGGATTTTCGCGTTCGCAGGACGACACCTTCAGCGTGCAGGACTTCATGCTGTCGCGCGATGCACTGCGCAACCTTGACGCCAAGCTTGGTGTTTTCAAGATGTACAGCGATGGCGGGATTGACCGCTTCAGTCGGTTCGCCGGCGTTGACCCGGACAAAAGCTTTGAAGCGCTGCATCGTTACTACCAGAAGCGCGTGATTGTCAATCTTGATTCGGCGTCATCGATATCATCCCTGCGTGTCAGTGCATATACGGCAGACGACGCATTCAAGGTCAATGAAATGCTACTGGACATGGGCGAGAGTCTCATCAATAAGCTGAACGAGCGCGGTCGCCAGGACATGATTCGATTTGCTGCCTCGGAGGTGGCTGCCGCCGAGGCGAGCGCCAAGGCCGCAGCCCTTGCGCTGTCGGGTTACAGAAATGAAAAAGCCGTCTTCGATCCGGAACGTCAGTCTGCCTTGCAGCTTCAGCAGATATCCAAGCTTCAGGATGAACTCATAGCCAACAAAATGCAGCTGGCGCAACTGCAGATGTTGTCGCCGTCGAATCCGCAAATTGCGTCAGTACAGAAGCGTTCGCAAACCCTTCAGGCCGCAATGGATGCAGAGATGGGCAAGGTTGCTGGCAGCGGTTCGTCACTGACCAACAAGTCGGCTGAATACGAGCGGCTCGTCCTCGAGCGAGGCTTTGCCGACAAGCAGCTTGGGGGAGCCCTGGCGTCATTGGAGCAGGCTCGCAACGAAGCACAGCGCAAGCAGTTGTATTTGGAGCGTATCGTGCAGCCAAACAAGCCGGATATAGCAGTGGAGCCACGTCGGTTGCGCAGCATTATTACGGTATTTTTTATGGGACTAATGGCATGGGGCATTCTTACCATTCTGATTGCAGGTGTGCGCGAGCACACAAACTGAGGTGCGGATGGGTGCAAGAATTGGAAGTTTTCGCGGCGCAGTCGCGATCCAGACGCGGGTTATAGGCGCCTTGTTGATGCGGGAGGTGATCACCCGCTACGGACGGCATAACGTCGGCTTTCTCTGGCTATTTTTCGAGCCGATGTTGTTTACAATCGGCGTCACGACACTGTGGACGCTGTTGAGCATGACACATGGTAGCAACTTGTCGATTACCGCATTTGCGGTAACCGGTTATTCCTCTATCCTACTGTGGCGCAACTGCAGCAACCGTATTGTTAAGGCACTCGAACCAAATCTGAGTTTGCTTTATCACCGTAATGTACGTGTGATCGATGTCTACATCGCGCGTTTGCTATTGGAAATCGCGGGTGCCACGGTTTCACTCGTTGCGCTGACAATCCTGTTTTCAGCGGTCGGCTGGATGGATTTACCAGATGACATACTCACTGTCATAGCGGGCTGGACCCTGCTCGCCTGGTTCGCAATTGCCTTGAGTCTCATTGTTGGCGCAGCATCTGAACGATCCGAAATGATTGAGCGCGTGTGGCATATCATTACTTACCTGATGTTCCCCCTTTCAGGTGCAGCATTCTTGGTTGACTGGTTACCAAAAACCGCACAATCATTAATCTTGTGGGTTCCAATGGTCCATGGAACCGAAATGATTCGTCACGGTTTTTTCGGCGCTGCGATACGGACATATGAAAATCCGGCATACCTTATTCTTGCAAACACAACGATGTCACTTATCGGACTTGCACTAGTGCGCGAAACCGGGCGCAGGGTCGAGCCCGAATGATCGTCTTGAGCGCGGTTGCAAAGGTCTATGAGACACGACAGGGGAAGCGCACAGTCCTTGACGACGTGAATCTGCGTGTCGAAAAGGGAGAGAAAGTTGGAATTCTTGGCAGAAACGGTGCCGGTAAGTCGACGCTCATAAGACTCATGAGCGGCGCCGAAATGCCGACGTCCGGGCAGATCCGTCGCGACATGAGCATTTCTTGGCCTCTGGCCTTTGGCGGTGCATTCCAGGGCAGCCTTAGTGGCTTGGACAATTTGCGTTTTATCTGCCGCGTCTATGACGTGCCGATCAAACCGGCAATAGCGTTTGTTGAAGACTTTTCCGAGCTTGGGACATATTTACGTGAGCCGGTAAAAAAATACTCGTCCGGAATGAGAGCACGACTCGCATTTGCGATTTCAATGGCGGTGGAGTTCGACTGTTTTCTGATTGATGAAATCGTTGCAGTCGGTGATAGTCGCTTTCATGAAAAATGCCGTGTAGAATTATTCGAGAAACGGCGAGATCGAGCCATGATTATCGTTTCGCATAGCCCTGACTATGTGCGCGAGCACTGTCAACACGCTGCCGTGTTATCGGGTGGCAGATTGCACAGGTTCGACAAGGTGGAAGATGCGTTTCAATTCTATCAAGATGAGCCGACTTGACTTGAAGCCACTCTGTTTTCAAAAATCACAAAAGGAAATCTTTAGCATTTTTTTCTTGGCGCGTTACCAGGGCGCGGAGTTTTACTGCAACATAACAAGCTTCCTGGTATTGGCGTTCAAGAATTGCGTCTGCTGGGATAAACCTGAGCCTGCAATTGCCTGGCTAGCCGGATCGTATCGAGCCGTTCTCGAAAACGACGCTACTGGTTTAAAAACTATCCAAGCCAAAAAAATACTCATATGACTGCGACCGTAAAACGGATAGTTGTCGTTCTTGGAATGCATCGTAGCGGAACCAGCGCCATTACGCGCGGACTTGCATGCCTTGGCGTCAATTTAGGAAATCAGCTTTTGCCTGAAGTGGAAGGCGATAACAAAAAAGGGTATTTCGAAGATATTGAAATCAACGCACTTAATGTCGAAATGCTCCGTGTGGTTGAAAGTGATTGGTCACACCTTTCACCAATCGATGCAATTGATGCTGCAATACTTGACAAAAAAGGGTTCACGCTTCGCGCTGTTAATCTTCTCCGCAACAAAACGGCGGATTGCTCGATTTTCGGCTTCAAGGACCCGCGCACAGCAAAACTGATGCCGTTTTGGTCAAAAGTATTTGATAGCTGTGGTTTTGAAGTAAGTTACGTACTTGCCATACGCAACCCGATGAGCGTCGTTCAATCACTTAAGAGCCGCGCCGCGTTTTCTCCCGAGCACAGCTACATGCTCTGGCTGGGTCATGTCCTGGCAAGTATCGCGTACACATGCAAGGCGACCCGCGTGCTGGTGGATTTTGACCACTTCATGCTGCATCCAAGAGAAGATCTAGAACGTATTGCTGAGCGCCTTGATTTGTCTGTTGATCCAGAAGCAGCACGTGTGTTCGAAACGGAGTTCCTGGAGAGCGAACTTCAACATACTGTATTTTCTTTAAGCAATATGCGGGTTGACCCAACCTGCCCGCCGCTTGTCATGCAGGTCTACACTGCGATCATTGAAACTTTAGACAATCCCGAACTCGATGAGCCCGAGTTTGAAAATCAGGTCAAAAGCTGGAGCGACGAATTTGACAGGATGAAAGTCAGTCTGCGGTGGATAGATTATCTGATCGCAGAGCTCCACAATGTGTATCGGATTCTCCAATACCGGGATGGCCAAGTGAACGACGCTTGTCGTGCTGCAATTGCACACGATAAAAATTTTTTTGCAACGTCGTTCAATCCTGAGTGGTATGCCGCGAAATATCAGGACGTCGCAACATCGGGCCTTGATCCTTACGCACACTATGTGACAATCGGGCTATCTGAGGGACGGGAGCCTTCTGCAGATTCCGCCCGTTTTCTGCACGATGCGTTGATCGACCGCTTTAAAACGCTGCAAGAACAGGTAGCAAACTCAAACGCACTGTTACAGCAGCGCGATGCGGCCGAATCCGCCGTTGAAGCTGCGCAGCAGAAAATATCAGAGCTTAAAAGTCGTCACGCGATTGACGTGGCACGGTTAACTCAAGAATGTGCGGCCGCTGCACAGGCAGTCGCTTCCCTCAAGAAAATCCCCTTTTTGGAAGACGAATTAAAAAATGTAAGAAACGAATTTGAAAGTAATATTCTTGTTCTAGAGCAATGTGAACGAAAGCTCAATGATTGCCAGACTAAGCTGGAAGCGCAGCTATCAGAGGCACGAGAGCGTGATCGTAATGCGACGCTCGCGCTAGACAGTGCAAAAAAGAAACATGAAGAGGAAACTACCAAACTGATCGACGCACATGTCGACCGTGAACGAGCGCTTTTTGCAGAACTAGCACATGCAACACAAATAGTTGCAAGTCAAATGCAATACATAAGTGACCGTGAAATGAGTTTTGTCCGGCAAAGCAAGGAAAACCAATTACAAGCCGACCGCCAACGCGCCATCGCGTTACAGTCCACGGCGGACCGGGAGCAAGCACATCGCGCACGACTGGCAACGCTGCAACAAGAATTTCTCGCTCGAATCAAACTTGAAGAATCCAAAGCAGAAGAAATTTTAGAAACTAATTCAGGGTTAGCAACTGAGCTGATTGCCAGGAAGTCGCAGTCCCGTTCGCAAGCTGAAAATGAGCGAAGGCTAAGCGATCTTCTCAATGCACGTAATGAAGAGCTGCAAATCTTGCAACGGCGATTGGAGACTTCCGAGGCCGCACATGTTGACGCTTTGCAAAAAATCGTGACGGCGGTTAACACCTTGCGGAAAACTTATTTCTGGAGGATGACCGCTCCATTGCGAGCGCTTGAAAATAACGGGATTGGACGAGTGTTCGACACCTTACTAAAACCTCATGCAAATTCTAAAGCGCCTGTAGAAATTTCGGCAATTTGTAACACACCAACTGAGAACGGACCAGCTAACATGTCGTCGATTGAAAGTACCAAGTCCCCAGCGACAGCTGACCAACTGCTTACTTATTCTGATCGCGATTTTGTAGCCGCCGCTTACCAGGCAGTGCTTTCAAGGGCGCCAGATGCTGACGGAATGCATTATTACCTTGGCCGCTTGCGCTCAGGCATTAGTAAGCTGGAAATACTGCAACAACTGCAGCGGAGCGCTGAGGCAAAAAATAACACGCACCGACTGCCGGGATTGGATCAAAAGATACGACAGTATCAGATGGCAAAACTACCGGTTCTTGGTCCGGTATTAAGACTGCTTGGCATGAGGGTTGCCGAAAGCAGTCCAGAAAAAAACATTCGCGCCATTTTGAATCATCTATATGTTCTCGATGCCGATTCGCAGAATCAGTTCAGCCACTTGAATAATGAATTGCAGGCGATCCGTAAGGAAATAGCCTTATTGGCGGACGCAGTACAGCATGCGGAACGAGCGGCGGATGTACTTGTTAAAAAAGTTTTTCCTGAGTTGCCCCTGAAAAAAGTAGAGACTTCGCTTACGCCTGCTTCAAGCAAAACCTCGCTTTCCGGTGCCATAAGCTTGTTTAAAGATAACGAAAGATCGGGTTTTACTGTATTACCTTCAGACTGGCCACATTGCGCAGCGACTTCTGTTGAAATCGACACGATGATCGAGCGCCTCGTCATTCGGACGTCAGGTACGTTCGTCACTGGTGGATACGGCTTTAAGAATGAAGCGCGCAATCGCCACCCTTATCGCATGTTAAGTGCAGGAGAAAGTGTTAATCAGTACTTTAAGTGCGCTGATTCAGTACTCTCGTCCCTTACACTTTATTTTTACACTTACGATGCAAAAAAAAATGGTGCTAGGGTTCGTATCAATCTTTATGTCATCTTGCCTGACCTGAAAGAAAGTGTCGTATCGAGCCGAGTATTTGAAGGCGATGATATTACCGATTGCGCTGCCGTCCACCTGTGGTTCACGCCTGAAATCCCCGAAAGCAGCGGTCAGCTTTTTCGTATTGAAATCGCTGTGGAACGCCTTGAAGAAGGCTCCCACATTACCGTTGCATTAGGTGAATCAAGCGAGGACACGATTCGCACATTTGATGTCGGTACTTTAGGAAAGTGCGCGTTGAGTTTTAGGGTTAACAAAGCGCCATCGCCTTTTTCGAAAAAATATTTCGCCTTCATTAGCGGCTGCCCCGGCGATGCATTCCGATACAGGTGTGTTCACCTCGGCGAAGCGCTAGCGCGCCTTGGCTATGGTGTCGACATCTTCCAGCCGGGCGAGCAGGACTGGAAGAGCCTGGGTGAAAATTATAAGGTAGTCGTCTTGCACCGAATTCCTTATGACTCGGCTGTGGAAGCATTCCTGGCGCGTGCCAAAAATGCAGGAATTATCGTTGTATTCGATACCGATGACTTGGTTTTCAACCCTGATTTAGCCAAGCAGATCGACGCTTACAACGAAATGTCCCCGGCGGAACAGGAACGCTACTACGACGGACTGGTCAGGTATCACAAGACGCTTGCGAAGTGCGACGCCGTAACCGTATCAACAGAAAAACTTGGGCAGGAAGTTGCTAGATTGTGGCCAGACAAGCCGATCGAAGTCCTGCGTAACAGGATCAGCCGGGAGATGTGGGATCTTGCGCTTCGTGCCCGCACAGAACCGAAACATGATTCGCAGGAGATTTTGATTGCATATTTCAGCGGCTCCAAGACGCACCGAAAGGACTTCGCGACATGCGAACAGGCGCTGCAAAAGCTGTTAACCAAGTACAAAAACGCCACGTTGTTAATTGTTGGTCATTTGGACGTACCGCGATCATTTGATGAGTTGTCTGAACAAATCAGGACGATTCCATTTGTGGCTTGGGAGTCATTGGCCTCACTGTACCGTAAAGTCGATATCAATCTCGCGCCGCTTGAATATGATGTGGCTTTTACGGAATCAAAAAGCGAATTAAAATTCCTTGAAGCTGCACTTTTGGAAGTTCCAACCGTAGCGGCGCGACTTGGTGCTTATGAAATTGCAATAGAAGACGGAGTTGATGGAATTTTGTGCGGCACACCCGACGAATGGTTTTTCGGAATTGAAAGATTGGTCGTCGACGTTAAATTACGCGAAAGAATGGGCAAGGCTGCTCGGGAAAAAGTTGAAGCAAGCTGCACGACGTTTCGAAACGGCACGGTAGTGCAGGAAAAATTTGACCGTCTGATCCATTCGCTCACTTTGCCAATCGAAAACACCAAGCGATCAATTGCCTTCATCGTGCGCGCACCGATTGCAAAAACTGGTGGCGGCTACAAAAAGATATTTATACTTGCAAACTACTTAAAAAAATCATTCGACGTAAAGATCTACGTTGATCCGATTGCGCATATGGCCGAAATGTCTGACGCACAAATCGCCGCTTATTGCGAAGTAAACTTCTCTTTTGACGCTAAAGACGTTCGGGTTGGGTACGATCAAATCGAGCCTGTCGATTTCGCAATAGCCACGAACTGGCCAACGGCAGCAGTTACACACGAGTCTACTACCGCTAGAGTTAAATTTTATTTCGTGCAAGATTATGAGCCCGAGTTTTATACGAAAGACGATCAATACTACGATCCTGCTGAAGCGTCTTATGATCTCGGTCTTGGAATAATCACTATTGGGGAATACTTGCGGTCCAGATTGGCTAGCAGGGGCGGGTGGTGCAAAAGTGTCCCGTTCGCCATGGACGAAAGTTTTCTTACTATTGATCTCCGGCCAGTGCCTAAGGCCTCCGCTCCTTGTTCTATTATTTTTTTCGCGAGGCCGGGAATCCCAAGGCGAAATTTTGAAGCAGGTATTGACGCGCTTCGCCTGGTCAACAAATTTTTCCCCAACGTGCAAATCAAATTGTATGGCCTGGATTCGTACCTGGACCTATCGTTCCCCTATGAAAATCTTGGGCAATTGTCCCAAGAAGCACTTGCCAGCACAATGAGTGACACCGACATACACCTGTCATATTCCCTAACAAACATTAGTACCGTTATCTACGAAGCGATGGCAGCCGGCTGCGCATGTGTAGAGGCAGACGTTGAAGCAGTCAGGCCCATGGTTAAAAATGGCTATGATTGCATGCTTGCCGAACCAACGGGGCCAGGAACTTTCAAGGTACTCTCCAAGCTTATAGAGTCGCCATCACTCCGGTTAGAGTTGGGTAGAAATGCGCAAGCATTTGCAAAAACACTGAATGAAGAAAACATGTGTCGGGAATTTGAATCACTTATCGAGCAAGCATGGATGCTTCGTACTTAAAGTTTTTTTGATGAATTTTCCTTCCCAAGAACCGCTTTGATGTGTCTTCTGAACCGGGTCGTTCAAGCGATTGCAGGCCATGTGAATTTATTACGCCTGCGGTGGGGAATCGGCTTTCTAAAAAAAACGGTCCAAGCAACTGGCATAGATGATTTGCCTTCACAGTTTGTCAGGTACGAACTACATGCCCGCCTGCCGACCGGTTGGTATATGGTCGAGATCAGTCTCGATTCTTTGCAGTCAAGAACACGAGCTTCCATCTCGCTGCAAAGGAATGATTTCGGGCATAGTGAAAGGGGAGCGCTTGCAATGCAAATCCATTCCGGACGTGTTACGAAGCGTCTTGTTTTTATCGATGCAAAGCGGCGGTTTATGATCGATTTCCCTTGGTCGCCGCAAGACGTGACGATCAAGTCGTTTTGCATGGTGCGGGTGTCTCGTAGATTCGCGCGCTCGCGTATGCATCGAAAACTACTTGCCTTACATCCGCAGTATAAGAAAACACATACCACTATCGGTAACGATAGTGCCGCATTCAAGCCACTGGCCGACATGTGGGTTGACTACTGCGCTTTGTTTGACGAAAACGCCGAAATTGCACCATATCCCGATTGGGTTCAGCGATTTGGAAGTATGTCGCCCGATGCAATGCAGGCGCTGCTTGATCGATTGCAAGGTGCATCATCGCCGTTGATCTCTGTCTTGATGCCGGTCTTCGATCCAGATGTGCGTTGGCTGGAAGAGGCTATAGGCTCCGTCTTAGCGCAAAGTTACCAGCGATGGGAACTTTGCATTGCCAATGATGCGTCTTTGAACCCTGAGATTCGGACTTTGCTGGATTGCCTGGCGCAGACCGATCGCCGTATCAAGGTGATACATCGAAGTGAGAACGGCCATATTTCGCTTGCATCGAACAGCGCGTTGCAGATTGCGACCGGAAGCTGGGTCGCGCTGCTGGATCATGACGATCTACTGGCTCCCGAAGCGCTCTTGATGCTTGCCGATACGATCGCTGCTCGTCCGTCATGTCGGATGATTTATTCCGATGAAGACAAAGTCGACGAAGCGGGGTTACGGTCCGATCCCTATTTCAAGTGTGATTGGAATCCTGACCTGTTTTTATCGCAGAATATGTTCTCGCACCTCGGCGCTTTCGAAACCGAAATGGTGAAGAACGTGGGCGGCTTCCGCGTTGGTTTTGAAGGCTCCCAGGACTACGATCTTGCCTTGCGCTGCAGCGAAACGCTGTCCGACGTAGAAATCATTCACATTCCCCACGTGCTCTATCACTGGCGTGTTCACGCACAAAGTACTGCGCATTCGATCGATGCAAAGCCTTACGCGGTGCTTGCAGCTGAGAAAGCGCTCAATGAACATCTGCACCGCGTCGGTATTGCCGCTCACGCGGAGTCGGTAGGATATGGCTACAGGGTTCGCTATTCCTTGCCTGAGGTACGGCCCCTAGTAAGTATCATCATTCCAACCCGGAACGGCCTTAATCTACTCCGCCAGTGCATTAGTTCAATACTAGCCAAAACCACTTACGCGAATTTCGAGGTTCTGATTGTTGACAATGGATCGGACGATCCGAAGATGCTGCGATATCTGGACAGCCTTTTCTTGGATTCTCGGTTTCACATCATAAAAGATGATGGGCCGTTCAATTATTCGGCCTTGAATAATCTTGCGGTCGCGAAGGCGAACGGTGTGTTGGTTGCACTTTTGAACAACGACGTCGAGGTAATTAATCCAGACTGGCTCTCCGAAATGGTCTCTCATGCGCTTCGACCTGAAGTTGGTGTCGTGGGCGCCCGGCTCTGGTATGCAGACGAGACGTTGCAACACGCAGGAATTGTGCTTGGTCTGGAAGGTTTTGCGGGTCATGTGCACAGGTACCTTTCGAAAGGAGATGTGGGTTATTGTGGTCGCGCTACGCTGATCCAATCTTTTTCCGCAGTGACTGGGGCCTGTCTGGTCGTCAAAAAATCCGTTTACGTTGCAGTTGGGGGACTGAACGAGATCGATCTGGCAGTCGCTTGCAATGACGTCGACTTTTGCCTGAAAGTGAGAGCAGCCGGCTTTCGCAATATCTGGACGCCTTATGCAGAGCTGTATCACCATGAGTCGTCTACGCGCGGATTCGACGATACTCCTGAAAAACAACAGCGTGCGCAGCGGGAGACAGCTTACATGTGGAAGCAGTGGGGCGACTTGTTGCGATCTGACCCTGCTTATAGCCCGAATCTTAGCCTGGAGTTTACCGATTTCAGCCTGGCTTGGCCGCCGCGCACCACAGTTTTCACTTCAATCGGTGCCGGTTCTGGCACTGCATTGCGGGCTTAAAAGAATAAAAATGTCGAGAAAAAGTACCCTTTCCGTTCTTCTAGAGATGCGCCCCGCACTCGACAGCTACGCCGGCATTCCCCAGGAAACGCGATTGCTTTTTCGCGGCTTGTGTACGACCGATGCGGTTGCCGTCGAAGGACTGCTGCAGACGTCGCTGCGATTTCTTGCGGCGGGAATGCCTGCAAAGCGGCAGCCGGACGAGCGGGACGACGCCCACGTCCGGATGAACCGGTATTCTCGCGTAGTCATCGCTGTCGACACCAAGCCATCGAACGGCTGGCTTGCGCAGGCAGAGCTGTTTCTGAAACGGCGGCGCGTCGCATGGGGACTGTACGTGTCCACGCTGTTTATGCCGCATCGCAAAACGTCGCTTTCGATATTCGAATCCCGCCATTTCGAAAACTTTGTCTGGCAAGCGCTGTTCGCAAAATCCCTGCCGGCTGCGGATCTTCCGCTCGTTGCGAGCAAGGACTTCCGGGTCTGCACGATCCCCTGGAACATCTTTCAATCGGCCGGCCTGCTCGCACTGAAGTTCGGCAAGTTCGCCTTATATCCCGTACTCGACACGCATGGTTTCGACGTCTTCATCGCCCAGACGCCTTATCCCGGCAGGGTCGATGCGTCAACCGCGCTGGTGATTCGCTATCATGATGCGCTGCCGATCCTGATGCCGAATCTTTTCGCCAACAAGAGCAGGCATCAGGCAACGCATTATCATGCGCTGCTTTCCAACGTACGCAGCGGTGCGTATTTTGCTTGTGTGTCGGAGGCTACCCGCGGGGACTTGTTGCGAATCTTTCCGGGCCTTGGCGATCGGGCCGTGACGATACATAACATGGTCTCGCACCATTTCCATGACGCGGCTTCGTCGCCGGCCCAAGTCGGTGGCATCATTCGCGCGCGCCTCAATATCGGCGCTGCTGACGCGATTGCGGCATTTGTCAGCCTCACGGAACAGGAAACGTTCTACAAGACGCATCTGGAGCCGTCCGCACTCCGTTATCTGCTGATGGTCTCGACCATCGAACCCAGGAAGAACCATGCGCAACTGATCGCAGCATGGGAGCGCCTGCGCTGTACGGTCGATCCTTCCCTGAAACTCGTTTTGGTGGGAAACCTCGGCTGGGACACGGCACCGATCATGAAAACGATGCGCGGCTGGATCGACCAAGGGGCAATCTTCGTGCTCAACAGCGTGCCTGCGGACGACTTGCGCATCCTTTATCAGCATGCGGCAGCAACGATTTGTCCAAGCCTGGCGGAAGGTTTTGATTTTTCGGGCATAGAATGCATGCGCAGCGGCGGGATCGCGATTGCGTCGGATATTCCCGTGCACCGGGAAATTTATGGGGATGCAGCCGTTTATTTCGAGCCTTATAGCCCGCAAAGCCTTGCAAGTGCAATGACCGATACCCTGTACGCAGCTGATTCGGGGCAGCGTCGCCAGCATCTGCAGGAGCGCGGCAATGCAATATCGGCCAGGTATTTGCCGGAAGCGATCATTCCTCAATGGGAGCGGTTTCTGCAGCGGATTGCGCCGCCGCACCGGGCGGCCGACGCTGCAAAAGTCGTTGCGCACTCAAGGATCTGACAAATGGTTTCTGCACACAATCTGGTAATGCACCGACCGCTGGTGGATCGGCGATGCCGGGAAAAAATGAACGGTCATCGCAGCGTCGTGCTCTGGTTTACCGGGTTGTCCGGTTCCGGAAAATCAACGTTGGCAAACGCCGTCTCGGCCTATCTGCATCAGCACAAGGTGCAGACAACCGTACTGGACGGCGACAACGTGCGCTTCGGCCTTAACAGCGACCTCGGCTTTACGCATGCCGACCGGACCGAAAACATCCGCCGTGTCGGGGAAGTTGCAAAGCTGTTTCTGGAAGCGGGCATGATCGTGCTGACCGCCTTCATTTCGCCGTTTCACGATGATCGGGTACGTGCCCGCAAGCTCTTCGACAAGGCTGACTTCCTGGAAATTTATTGCCGCTGCCCTTTGGAGGTATGCGAGGAGCGTGACGTAAAAGGCAGTTACAAGCGCGCTCGCAACGGCGAGATCGGCAATTTCACCGGCATCGGCTCGGCCTATGAAACGCCGGTCTCGCCTGATTTGATCGTCGATACCGACCTGACGAGCCTGGAAGAGTCGGTTGCGTCGGTTCTGGCGCTGCTTCGACAAAACGGTGTGATAGACGCCCCACCCGCAATACAACTCGTTCCATGACACCAATAAAAACCTTATGAAATTACCCCAGTCCGGATTCAAGATTTCTTTTTCTGCCTTCGCATCAGCCGTTGCATTGCTCTCCCTTGGCGGTTGCGCCACCTACCCCGACTGGATTCCCTCCGCCGGCCCGAGCAAGGCCGAAGTTGCCACCGCTGTCTCCCACGAAGATTCCGGCATGCAGATCGTCGACATCACCGACAGTGTCGCGCGCCGCCTGCTGGCCAGCCAGAAGCAGCGGCTGTTCTCGGAAACGCTCGGCAAGGGCAAGAGCGGCGGCGGCTACATGATCGGCGCCGGCGACGTGCTGGAAGTGTCGCTCTGGGAGGCGCCGCCGGCGACTCTCTTCGGTGGCAGCGCGGTTGCCGTCGATGGCAGAAGCGGCCCGGCCACCACCCGCGTGACCACCTTCCCCGAGCAGATGGTCGACCGCGACAACATGATCAACATACCGTTTGCCGGCGCCATCCGCGCAGGCGAGCGCACGATCAAGCAGATCGAGGAAGAAGTCGTGCGCCGCCTGAAAGGCAAGGCAAACCAGCCGCAGGTGCTGGTGCGGGTGATCCGCAACAACACGGCGAACGTGACAGTGGTGGGCGAAGTCGTCAACAGCCTGCGCATGCCGCTGACGTCACGCGGCGAGCGCCTGCTCGATGCACTGGCGGCCGCCGGCGGCGTGCGCCAGCCGGTCAACAAGATGACGCTGCAAGTGACCCGCGGCGAAAAGGTCGAGGCGCTGCCGCTGGACGTCATCATCCGCGACCCGAAACAGAACATCTTCATCATGCCCGGCGACGTGGTCACCGCGCTGTTCCAGCCGCTGAGCTTCACGGTGCTGGGCGCCACCGGCAAGAACGAGGAACTGAACTTCGAGGCGCAGGGCATCTCCCTGGCGCAGGCGCTGGCGCGTGCCGGCGGCTTGAATGAGCAGCGTTCGGATGCGCAGGGCGTGTTCATCTTTCGCCTCGAGCAACCGGGTGCGCTGGACTTCGGCGACAAGGTCGTGCGCACTACGCCGGAAGGCAGGATTCCCGTCATCTATCGCCTTAACCTGAAAGACCCGGCCACCTTCTTCGTTTCGCAAAGCTTCCTCATGCAGAACCGCGACGTGCTGTATGTCTCGAATGCACCGGCTGCCGAATTGCAGAAATTTCTCAATGTCGTGACTTCGGTCGTTTATCCGGCGCTGGGTATCTATAACCTGCGAAAGTGAGTCCCTTACAACGCACCCAGGTCGTCCCAGCTTGAAAAATATCCTGGTCGACGTCACCCGCCTGCTCGACCGCTTCATGGCCGGGCGGCTGCCTACCGGTGTCGACCGCGTCAGCCTGGCCTATGTCGGGCATTTCGCGCATCGGGCGCAGGCCGTCGTGCGATTTGCCAAACGGTCGGTGGTGCTCACGCCGGCGGCGTCGGCGCGGCTGTTCGAGGCGCTGCTGCAGCCATCGCCACGCTTCGGCTGGACGGTGCGCAAGCTGGTCGGGCCTGAATACTGCAACCTGCTGCGCCGCCAGGACATCGCCGGCAAGTTCCTCTTCAATACCGGCCACACGGGCCTGGAGCGCGCCACCTATCCGGCACGCCTGCGCCGCATGGCGGTGCGGCCGGTCTTCTTCATCCACGACCTGATACCGATCACCCATCCGGAATACTGCCGGCCAGGTGAGCTGGCCAAGCATGTCATGCGCATGCGCAATGCGCTCGAGGTTGCCAGCGGCATCATCGCCAATTCTCAGGCGACGCTGGAAGCCCTGGTCGACTTTGCCGCCGCTGCCGGCTTGGCGATGCCGCCGGCCACGGTGGCGCTGCTGGGCACGCCCAGGATGCCCGAGCCAGCCGCGGCGCGACCGCTGGCCGAACCGTATTTCGTCATGCTCGGCACCATCGAGGCGCGCAAGAACCATCTGCTGATCCTGCAGGTGTGGCGCCGCCTGGTGGAGATCATGGGCGCGCGCGCGCCGCGGCTGGTGATCATCGGCCAGCGTGGCTGGGAGTGCGAAAACGTGGTCGATCTGCTGGAGCGCTGCCCCTCCCTGCGCGGCGTCGTCATCGAACTGTCGTCGTGCAGCGATGCCGATGTCGCCACGTACCTCAAGCATGCGCAGGCGCTGCTGTTTCCTTCATTTGCCGAAGGCTACGGCATGCCGCTGGTCGAAGCCTTGCTCCTCGGCCTGCCGGTGATTGCCAGCGACCTGCCGGCGTTTCGCGAGATCGCCGGCGACGTGTCCGAGTATGTCGACCCCATCGATGCACTGGGCTGGCTGGAAAGAATTGCCGCCTATGGAGCGCCTGATGCGCCGGATGCGTTGACTGCGCCGGACGTGCCGGCGCGTGCGCAGCAGATTTTGCGCATCGAACGATTCCGGGCGCCGACCTGGGCGGCGCATTTCGAGGTCGTCGATGCATTCATGGAATCGCTGGCGTGAGCGGGCAGGCTGCAGCACCGGCTGCCACCATCACGTCAGCCGGTGCCGGCCGCGACGAGAACGGCTGCCGGCTGCCGCAGCAGGTGTTTGCATCGGGCTTTTCATTCAGGAAGCGGGCGATCCTGCGCCGCTTCCTGCCTGGCACGGTGGTGCGCTTCATCGACCATGTGCGGCGCATTCCGGCCGGTGCGACGCTGCTGCTGTGGGGCAGTGCGCCGCCACCGGAAGGTCTGGCCGATGGCGTGCGCATCGTGCGCGTCGAAGACGGTTTCCTGCGCTCGGTCGGGCTTGGCGCCGACCTGATTCATCCGGCTTCCTGGGTCATTGACGCCAGCGGCATCTATTATGATGCGACGCGGCCTTCAGACCTGGAGCAGCTGCTGCAGGCAGGCGGATTCGATGCGCCGCTGCTGGTCCGGGCCGCGCTGCTGCGCCAGCGCATCATCGATAGCGGCCTGACCAAGTACAACACCGGCAGCGGCGGCTGGACCAGGCCTGCCGGCACGCAGCAGGTGATCCTGGTGCCGGGCCAGGTCGAGAGCGATGCATCGATTCGCTACGGTGCGCCGGCAGAGAACACCAACATGGGCCTGCTGCGCGCGGTGCGGGCGGCCGCACCCGCCGCCTACGTCGTCTACAAGCCCCATCCGGACGTGCTCGCAGGCCTGCGCGCGGCCGGCCGGGGCGAGGGCGATGCCGCGCGCTGGTGCGACGCCATGGTGAGCGACGTGTCGATGGCAACGCTGCTGCCGATGGTCGATGCCGTGCATGTGCTGACCTCGCTGGCAGGCTTCGAGGCACTGCTGCGCGGCAAGCCGGTGACCTGCCACGGCCTGCCGTTCTATGCAGGCTGGGGGCTGACGACCGACATGCTGCCCGCGCCCCGTCGCAGCAGGCGCGTCTCGCTCGACGAACTGGTGGCGGCGACGTTGATCCGCTATCCGGCCTACGTGAGCCGGGCGACGGGCCTGCGCACCACGCCCGAGACGGTGCTCGACGAACTGATCGCGCTGCGTGCGCGCAGCAGCAGCCGGCTGCCGTTGTGGCGCAGGATGTTGCGGCAGGTGCTGCGGCTGGTCGATGGCGTACGCTGATGCATCCTGAACATGTCAGCCGCCCGGCGGCACTCAATTGAAACATTCGTGGTGAAAGTCTCCGGTGGATAATCAGCGTCATTTCCTGTTCCTGCAAAGCGTCTGCTCGCCGTTCTTCCAGCGGCTGGCCGACCGGCTGTCGGCCGCCGGACACCGGGTGCACAAGATACATTTCAATGGGGGCGATGCGGCCTACTGGCGCGGCCATCCGGCCTCGTCCTGGCGGCGCGACGCCGCGCTGCTGCCGGCGTTTCTCGAAGAGAGGGCACGCACGCTCGGCATTACTGACCAGATCCTGTTCGGCGACCAGCGGCCGGTGCACAAGCCGGCAGTGGCACTCGGCAAGCGGCTCGGCATCCGCACCCATGTCTTCGAGGAGGGCTACTTCCGTCCGTCCTGGGTGACGCTGGAGCGCGGTGGCGTCAATACCTGCTCGCGCCTGCCGCGCGACCCGGACTGGTACCGCCGCGTCGGCGCCGGTCTGCCCGATTACGGCGACGGCCTGGCCTTCGACGGTTCTTTCTTCAAGCGGGGCCTGCATGACGTCGTGTATCACGTTGCCTGCTCTGCCGACTGGTTGCGCTATCCCGGCTATCGCAGTCATGCGACAGTGAGTGCCGCTGCCGAGTACATCGGTTTTCTGCGACGGTCGACCAGGGTCAAGGCGCAGGAGCGCATCGACGCGGCAGTCATCGCCGGGCTGGCGGCGCAGGCAACGCCGTTCTATTTCCTGCCGCTGCAGTTAAATAGCGACGCGCAGATCCGCGAGCATTCGTCGTTTGCGGACATGACCGAGGTGATGGCGTTCGTCATGGCGTCCTTTGCCGCCCATGCGCCGGCCGATGCGCGGCTGGTGATCAAGAACCATCCGCTGGAGATGGGCGCCTCGGACTATCCGCAGATCATCGGGCAGCTGCAGCAGCAGCATGGGCTGGCGGGGCGGGTCGATTACCTGGAAACCGGCGACCTGATGATTTTGCTTTCGCATGCGCTCGGCGTGGTCACCGTCAACAGCACGGTGGGCGGGCTGTCGCTGCAACTGGGCTGCCCGACCATCACGCTGTCGGACCCGATCTACAACATCGCCGGGCTGACCTTCCAGGGCCGTCTCGACGACTTCTGGCGCGACGCCATTGCGCCCGACGCCGGCCTGTTCCGGGCGTTTCGCAATACCGTCATTCACACGACGCAGGTCAACGGCGGCTTCTACAGCGACGCCGGGATCGCGCTCGCCATCGACAACAGCATGCGGTTCCTGTTACCGGATCGCTCGCCCCTGGAAAGCCTGCTTTGAGCAAGTTCAGCAAACCCAAAACCATCCTCATCACCGGCGCCACCGGCGGCATCGGCGAAGCCCTGGCGCTGTTCTATGCCGCCCCCGGCGTGACGTTGATCCTGCATGGCCGCAACGCGGCAAAGCTGGCCGAAGTCGTCGCCGGCGCGACTGCAAAAGGCGCGCGCGTGCTGCCGCAGTCGCTCGACGTGCGCGACATCGCCGCGCTGATGGCCTGGGTCGGCGCTGCCTGCGAAGCCGAGCCGGTCGACCTGGTGATTGCCTGCGCCGGCGTGAACGCCAACATCGGCGTCGAAGGCGGTGGCGAAGCATGGGCCGACATCGATGCGCTGCTCGACATAAACGTGAAGGCGGCGATGGCAACCATTAACGCGGCGCTGCCGTCGATGCGCCGGCGCGGCGCCGGGCAACTGGTGCTCATGAGTTCGTTGGCGGCGTATTTCGGCTTGCCGCTCACACCAAGCTACTCGGCCAGCAAGGCGGCCGTCAAGGCCTATGCCGAAGCCCTGCGCGGCTGGCTGCAACCGGAAGGCATTCGTGTCAATGTGGTCATGCCGGGCTACGTCGACTCCAAGATGAGCCGCGAAATGCCGGGGCCGAAGCCGTTCATGTGGACACCTGAAAAAGCCGCCCGCGTGATCGCCCGCCGGCTGGCCTCGAACTGGCCGCGCATCAGCTTTCCGTTTCCGTTGAATTTCGGCTGCTGGGGCTTGTCGGCATTGCGCCCGAGCGTGTCGACCTGGATTTTGCAGCGCCTGCATTATGGTGGCTGAGCCCGCGCTCCTGGCAACACTGCTGCCGGCGTTGCTGCTGGCCGTGGCGCCGACGTTTTTGATCGAAGCACTGCTGCGACCGCGACCGCTGCCGTTCTGGCGCCGGCCGGCGGCATGCCTGGCCCTGCACCTGGGCGTGCTGCTGCTGATCTTCATGCTGGAGCTGGCGGTGTTTCGGCGGCCGTATTTTGCGGCGCTGTCGGTGCTGGGCTGGTTCGGCTTCGTGGTGCTGGTCAGCGTAGCCAAGGAGCAGGTGCTGCGCGAGCCGTTCATCTACCAGGACTTCGATTACTTCACCGACGCAATCCGGCATCCGCGGCTGTATCTGCCGTTTCTGGGCTGGACCAGGGCGTTGCTGGTCGTCGCCGTTCTGGCGCTGGCGATTGCCGGCGGCATGCTGGCCGAGGCGCCGTTGACGGCGGCGCTGCGGCTGGCGGACTTCATCGGCGTGCTGACAATGGTTGGCATCGTTGCAATGGCCTTGTTGTGGCTGGGCAGCCGCGCCGCCCTGGCGCCGGTATTTCGCCCGGAAGAAGACCTGGTGCGGCTCGGCCTGATCGGCAGCCTCTGGTCGTATGCGATTGCAGAGCGGCGCGACACGGGCGGGAGACCCGGCGCGCCGGTGTTTGCTGCAGGGGCGGGCCAGGCGCGCGGCGCAATGCCGCCACCGCAACCGCAACCGCCACCGCAACCGCAGCGCGACGGTGTCCTGCCGCACCTGGTCGTGGTGCAAAGCGAGTCTTTTTTCGATGCCCGCAGGCTGTATGCCGGTATCAAGCCCGGCATCCTCGGCGCCTTCGATGCGCTCGGTGCGACGGCGCTGCAGCATGGCCGCCTGCAGGTGCCGGCATGGGGGGCCAAC
>JANXSS010000398.1 GCA_025356535.1 Herminiimonas sp. | reverse complement strand
TTGCCTATCAGATCGAGTCGACGTCGGTACTCGTTCTGGCGCATGACGAAGCGCAGGCCGATCAGATCGAAGCGATGCTCGACGATGAGACGCTCGACGTGATCGTCGGCTCAGCGACGATGGAACTGGTGGATCTGATCGAGGACGAAGCCTTGCTGGCCATTCCGCAGGCGCCCAAGCATGCAAGCTGTCCCGGCCCGCAGGCACCGGTCAGAATTGATGACAGCGAGGTCAAGCCGTCGCCGTTTGCGGTACTCAAGCATTTGAAGCATTGATTTATGTGTAGCAATTGCTGACTCGCCCGGCTACAGGCGGCTCGGTTATGTTAAAATTTAAGAACTTTTGGTTAGGAGTTATCATGGCTGTTCAGCAAAACAAGAAATCCCCTTCGAAGCGTGGCATGCACCGTGCGCACGATTTTCTGGTCGCACCGCAACTGGCAGTCGAGCCAACCACCGGCGAAACGCACATGCGTCACCACATCAGCCCGAGCGGCTACTATCGGGGCCGCAAGGTCCTGAAGACAAAAAACGACGAGTAACTGCCTGCAGCAATGCAGCAGTTGGCAGTATCAGGCTCGGCAGGCGGCGCCACGATTTGCGGATCAGGCGCCGTTTTTTCATGGGCGCCGCGCATGTCTGAAACGCCTATCGGTAGCGCCCAGCCTGCTCCGGAAATGTCTGCCGGCTCGATGAAGAATCGCGCCGCGTCATGTTGAATCATCCCGAATCTGCCGCATAATGAGGGCCGCAGAGGGTTTTGAATCAAGATAATGACAATAAAAATTTCTATCGATTGCATGGGCGGGGATCACGGGCCTGCAGTCACCATTCCCGCTGCAATTTCCTTTGTGGCGCGGGAAAGCGGCGTTGAGTTGGTTCTGGTCGGTCCGGTCGATGTGATCAATGCGGAATTGCGGCGCCTGAAGTCGGTTGGAAATCCACGCCTGTCGGTTGTCAACGCAACCGAAATGGTGACGATGGACGACTCGCTCGAAGTCGCGCTGCGCCGCAAGAAGGATTCTTCGATGCGCGTGGCGATTGCCCTGGTGCGCGACGGCCATGCGAATGCCTGCGTATCTGCCGGCAATACTGCTGCCTTGATGGCGCTGTCGCGCTATCTGCTCAAGACGATCCCCGGCGTGGACCGCCCGGCGATCTGCACCCTGATCCCCAATCATAAAGACCGCCCGACCTACATGCTCGACCTGGGCGCAAACGTAGACTGCGCGCCGCACCACCTGCACCAGTTCGCCCTGATGGGCTCGGCCCTGGTCAGCGCCGTCGAAGGCAAGGCAAAACCGAGCATCGGACTGCTCAACATCGGCGAGGAAGACATCAAGGGTAATGACCTGGTCAAGCAGACGGCGCAACTGCTGCGCGCGGACCATGAAAAAGGCGTGCTCAACTTTTACGGCAACGTCGAAGGCAACGATATTTTCGAGGGCACCACCGACATCGTGGTGTGCGACGGTTTCGTCGGTAACGTCGTGCTCAAGGCATCGGAGGGCCTGGGGCGCTTCGTCAAGAACGCATTGACGACGGAATTCAAGCGCACGCCCCTCAACATGCTCGGTGCGATGATCGCGGGCGGCGCCATCAAGGCGTTTTCGCGGCGGATGAATCCGTCACGCTACAATGGCGCCAGCCTGCTCGGCTTGCGCGGACTGGTCTTCAAGAGCCATGGCGGCGCCGATGCCTACGGCTACGAGTGGGCGATCAAGCGGGCCTTCGATGCAGCGCGCGTGGATGTGCTGTCGCAGATATCGTCCTGCATCGCCGAC
Organism: Herminiimonas sp.; assembly: GCA_025356535.1. GTDB lineage: Bacteria > Pseudomonadota > Gammaproteobacteria > Burkholderiales > Burkholderiaceae_D > JANXSS01. The sequence goes on along the minus strand of JANXSS010000398.1, from coordinate 2,444 downwards.
CTGATGCCGCAAGCCGATGTCCCGAACAACGCCCATGCCACAGCGCAGCCCGACGCCTCGCACACTTCCCTCGATCTTAAAGCACAGAAAATCGCATGAGTCCTTACAGCAAGATAGTCGGCACCGGAAGTTACCTGCCGCCGGAGCGCGTCACCAATGCTGCCCTGGCCCTGCGCCTTGCGGCCGATGGTATCGAAACCTCCGATGAATGGATCTTTTCGCGCAGCGGCATTTCAGCGCGACATTACGCCGCACCCGACATGCTTGCCAGCGACCTGGCGCTTGAAGCTGCGCGCAAGGCCCTGGCAGCCGCCGGCATGGCGGCAAACGACATCGACCTGATCATCGTGGCGACCTCGACCGGCGACCACGCGGGCGGCTTTCCCAGCACCGCCTGCATTGTTCAGCGCAAGCTCGGCATTACCAACGGCGGCGCAGCGATGGATGTGCAGGCGGTCTGCAGCGGCTTCGTGTATGCAATGTCGGTAGCCGACAGTTTCATCAAGTCGGGTGCGCACCGCAATGCACTGGTGATCGGCGCCGAAGTGTTTTCCCGGATTCTCGACTTCAAGGACCGCACCACCTGCGTGCTCTTCGGCGACGGCGCCGGTGCCGTCGTCATGAGCGCCTCCGACAGCCCTGGCGTGCTCTCGACCAAGCTGCATGCCGATGGCCGCTATGCCGAAATCCTTTGTGTGCCGGGCAACATCGGCAACGGCACCATGAACGGCAGCGCCTACCTGTACATGGACGGCCCGGCAGTGTTCAAGCTGGCCGTCTCGGTTCTCGAAAAGGTTGCCATTGAAGTGCTGGCGCAGGCCGACATGACGCCATCGCAAATCGACTGGCTGGTGCCGCACCAGGCAAACATCCGCATCATGCAAAGCACCGCGCGCAAGCTTGGCGTGGCGCCCGACAGGATGGTGGTGACGGTCGACGAGCATGGCAACACGTCGGCGGCGTCGATTCCGCTGGCGCTCGACTGCGCGGTTCGCGACGGCCGCATCCAGGCCGGCGACAACGTGATGATGGAGGGCGTGGGCGGTGGCTTTACGTGGGGCGCCGTCCTTGTCCGCATGTAGCCGGTCGCAGCATCCCTGGCAAGCGTAGCGGCTCGCGCGGCGTGCCAATGCTGCGGCACTGACGACGCCATGTTGCGTCCGACCATCGCTTCATTTCCGAATTGGTACACATGAAGAAATTTGCTTTCGTTTTTCCCGGCCAGGGTTCGCAGGCCATCGGCATGCTCGATGCATTTGCCGACAATCCGGCGGTGCGTGCAACCGTTGCAGAAGCTGCCGACGCATTGCAGTTCGATCTGGGCGCACTGATCGCGTCCGGCCCGAAAGAGGCACTGGACCTGACGACCAACACGCAGCCCGTGATGCTGACGGCAGCCGTCGCCTTCCATCGTGCCTGGATCGCCGCCGGCGGCCCGCCGCCGGCAATCGTCGCCGGCCACAGCCTGGGCGAGTACTCGGCGCTGGTTGCCGCCGGCGTCCTCACCTTTGCCGACGCCGTGCCGCTGGTGCGGTTCCGGGCCGAAGCGATGCAGCAGGCGGTACCGGTCGGGCAGGGCGGCATGGCAGCCATCCTCGGCCTGGCCGACGCCGACGTGCGCGCGGTCTGCGCCGAGGCGGCCCAGGGCGAGGTGGTCGAAGCCGTCAATTACAACGCGCCATCGCAGGTGGTCATCGCCGGCCACAAGGATGCGGTGGTGCGGGCCTGCGAACTGGCCAAGGCAAAGGGCGCCAAGCGCGCCTTGCTGCTGGCGGTGTCGGCGCCGTTTCACTCGTCGTTGCTGCAACCGGCGTCGCTGCAGCTGCGCGCCTACCTGGCGACGATCCCGTTTGCGGCGCCGCTTGTTCCGGTCATTAACAATGTCGACGTTGCAATCGTCAGCACTGCCGAAGCGATCCGCGATGCGCTGGTGCGGCAGGCGGCAAACCCGGTGCGCTGGGTGGAGACGGTGCAGGCAATGGCGGCGCAGGATGTAACGCACGTCATCGAATGCGGGCCGGGCAAGGTACTGGCAGGACTGACGAAACGCATTGACCCGAACCTGGCAGGCGACGCGATCGTCGAGCCGGCATCGATTGACAGGATCATGGAACTCTTGAAATGACAGATTCGACACTTCCACTGCAGGGCGAGATCGCTCTCGTGACGGGCGCTTCCCGCGGTATTGGCCGGGCAATCGCACAGGAACTCGCGCGCCAGGGTGCCACCGTCATCGGCACGGCAACCTCGGAAGCCGGCGCGGCTGCGATCACGGCCGATCTGCAGGCGATCGGTGTCGCACCGGCCGACGGCGTGGCGGGGGCAGACGCTGCGCGCAGCAGGGGCGTGGTCCTGGACGTCAACGATGCGGCGGCAGCGCTCGCCCTGGTCGAGGGCATCCAGAAAGCGCAGGGCGGCCTGTCGATCCTGGTCAACAATGCCGG
>JANXSS010000370.1 GCA_025356535.1 Herminiimonas sp. | reverse complement strand
GAGGAATCGGGCTCGCTCGACCAGATGCTGGGGAAAGTCGCGGACTTTTACGAGCAGGAAGTCGATGAAGCGGTGGAGTCGCTGTCGTCGCTGATGGAGCCGCTGATCATGGTGATCCTGGGCGTGCTGATCGGCGGCCTGGTCATTGCAATGTACCTGCCGATCTTCAAACTCGGCGCAGTGGTGTAAGTGGCCATCGAGATGCTGCCGCAAACCTTGTGGATGGCGCCGCCCGGCGACCTGCTGGCGGCGTCTGTGGCCTGCATCGTCGGCCTGCTGATCGGCAGTTTTCTGAACGTCGTCATCTACCGCGTGCCGAAGATGATGCAGCGCGAATCCGAGAACTACGTCGCCCAGGAAAGCGGCCTCGTGCTGCCCCATGCCGGGCGTTTCAACCTGATGGTGCCGCGCTCGGCCTGCCCGCAGTGCGGCCACCAAATCACGGCGCTGGAAAACATTCCGGTGCTGAGCTACCTTGCGCTGCGCGGCAAATGCAGCGCCTGCAAGGCACCGATCCCGGCGCGCTATCCGGTCATCGAAGCACTGACCGGCGCGCTCTCGGGCTGGCTGGTCTGGCAGTTCGGCGGCGGCCTGCCCGGCCTGGCAGTGCTGGTGTTTGCCTGGATGCTGATCGCCATGACCTTCATCGATGCCGATACCCAGCTGCTGCCGGACGACCTGACGCTGCCGCTGCTGTGGCTGGGCCTGCTGGTCAATCTGAACGGCACGTTTGCGCCGCTGCAGGACGCCGTCATCGGTGCGGCCCTGGGTTACCTGTGCCTGTGGCTGATCTTCTGGGCCTTCAAGCTGGCCACCGGCAAGGAAGGCATGGGCTATGGCGACTTCAAGCTGCTGGCCGCACTCGGCGCCTGGCTGGGCTGGAAGATGCTGCCGGTGATCGTGCTGCTGTCGTCGGTGGTCGGCGCCATCGTCGGCATCACCCTGATCGTGCTGGCCAAGCGCGGGCGCGATATTCCGATGCCGTTCGGCCCCTATCTTGCGGCAGCCGGCATGCTGGCCATGTTGTATGGCAAACCAATCGTGCAAGCCTGGCTCGGCAGCCTGTAGCATGTTGGGCGTGGCAGGCAGCGTTGCAGGCCGGTGGCAATGACGACGGCGACATGACAATTACCATTTCCAGCACCACTGCGGCAGGCATCCCGGCCGCTGCAGGCACGACCATCACCACGGATGCCGCCGGCAAGACCGACGCGAGCGGCGAGGCCGTCCTGCCGCCGCGCCGCTTCTCTGTCGGGCTGACGGGCGGCATCGGCTCAGGCAAGACCACGGTGGCAAACATGTTTGCCGCGCACGGTGCGGCCGTCATCGACACTGACCTGATCGCGCATGCGCTGACCGCACCTGGCGGTGCGGCAATGCCGGCAATCGCTGCGGCTTTCGGTTCCGACTTCGTCACTGCAACCGGCGCACTCGACCGCATCAGGATGCGGACCGCGGTCTTTTCCGATGCGGCAGCCAAGAAGCGACTCGAATCGATCCTCCATCCGATGATCCGCATCGAGACCGCGCGCGCCGCCACCGGGGCTGGCGGCACTTACCTTCTCTATGTCGTGCCGCTGCTGGTCGAATCCGGCAGCTGGCGTGCCCGGGTCGACCGCATCCTGGTGGTCGACTGCCCCGAGGCGCTGCAGGTGGCGCGTGTCATGCAACGCAATGCGATGCGCGAGGCGGAGGTACTGGCCATCATGGCAGCGCAGGCAAGCCGCACTGCCCGTCTGGCGGCGGCCGACGATGTGATCGTCAATGATGGCGATGCGTGCGCACTGGCGCCGCATGTGGCGCGGCTGCATGCGCTTTACTGCAGCCTTGCACGAGGCACCGGCTGATCTTTCAGGCGAGGCAAGTGCCGCGATTTGTAATTTTGTCCAGCTTCGTTCAGAATCACGGTTGCGCGGTTTGACCAGATCCTCGGCCAGACTCCCGGCCAAACCCTGAAGGGACTCACCTTGATCGTCTACGAATACCCTTTCAACGAGCGTATTCGCACCTTGCTGCGGCTGGAAGACCTGTACGAAAAATTCGTTTTCTTCCTGCAGCAGGCACATCCCCAGCAGCACCATGTTGCCCTGTCGACGATTTTCGAAATGCTTGAAGTCGCCGGCCGCGCCGATCTGAAATCGGACCTCCTGCAGGAGCTCGAGCGCCAGAAGCAGATGCTGCTCGGCTTCAAGACCAATCCGAATGTCGAACCGAGCCGCCTCGACGAAGTGCTGGCCGAAGTCGACCGCGTCAGTGCCGCGCTGATGGCAGCGCAGGGCAAGACCGGTCAGAATGTGCGCGACAACGAATGGCTCATGAGCATTCGCGGGCGCACCATCATTCCCGGCGGCGCCTGCGAATTCGACCTGCCGTCGTATTACGCCTGGCAGCACCTGAGTGCCGAGCAGCGCTACGACGATATCTCCGGCTGGTTCATGCCGCTGGTGCCGCTGTTCGACGCGATCTCGATCGTGCTGCGCCTGTTGCGCGAATCGGGACGGCCGACGCCGCTGGAGGCACCGGGTGCGAGCTACCAGCAGATGTTGCAGGGCAAGGTCTACCAGATGCTGCGCCTGACGCTGGACCTGTCGCTTGGGGCGATTCCCGAAATCTCCGCCAACAAATACATGCTCTGGGTGCGCTTCACCTCCCATGGCGGCGACATGAAACCGAAACCCTTCGAAGGCGACGTGCCGTTCGAACTCACCCTCTGCAGTTTCTAGATCATCATGGTTGCAATTGTCGATTGCCCGACCTGCGGCAAGAAAGTCGAATGGACCGAGGCCAGCACCTTCCGGCCCTTCTGCAGCCTGCGCTGCAAGCAGATCGACCTCGGTGCCTGGGCCGAAGAAAAGTACGTGATTCCGGCGGCAAATCCGGCCGATGCACTCGACGACGATGGTAATCCGCTGCCGCAGTAGCGCCCTCCGATTATCCTGCGCGTGACACCATCGCCGGACGGCGCATTGCCGGAACCCGACACGCGGCAGCCGGCCTGGCGCGCGGCTGCCTGATGCAGGCTCGACGCAGCGCCGTTGCAACTTTTCTCAAAAGAAACATTATTTAACATTTCAACGCCAACTTCTGGCATCCTTCGATCAATAGTTCCTCAAGGCAATAAAATGCTTGTGCGAGGACCGATCATCAACAGGAGCCAGAAATGCGAAACGTACCCCGTAATCCGCTGTTGTCCGCGCGCAGCAGATGGTTCATTGCCGGCCTTGCCGCCGTCGTCATGCCGGCAGTTGCTGCCACGCTGCAGGTCGGACCAACCCGCGGCTTCACCAAGCCGTGCGCCGCCTTTGCCGCTGCAGCCGCCGGCGACACCATCGAGATCGATGCCGCCACGTACGTCGGCGATGTCTGCGGCGTCTATCCGAACAACCTGATCATCCGTGGCGTGAACGGCCGGCCGAAGATCGATGCGGGCGGCAATAACGCCATGGGCAAGGGAATCTGGGTCATCAGCGGCAGCAACATCACCGTCGAGAACGTCGAAATGTACGGCGCGAAGGTGGCTGACAGAAATGGCGCGGCACTGCGGCTTGAAGGCGACAATTTCACGCTGCGCGGCAGCTTTTTGCACGACAACGAGAACGGCGTTCTGGGCGGGCTTTCCACGGCCAGCAACATCCTGATCGAAAAAAGCGAGTTCGGCCACAACGGCCATGGCGACGGCTACTCGCACAATCTGTACATCTTCAATGTCGGCAGCCTGACCTTTCGCTATAACTATTCGCACGATGCGAATGTCGGTCACAACCTGAAGTCGCGTGCGCGCGTCAACACGATCCTGTACAACCGGTTTTCCAGCACCCCTCCCGGGCAGATCGGCTCGACCGCCTCGGGTCAACCCAGTTATGAAGTCGATCTGCCCAATGCCGGCACCGCGTACGTGATCGGCAACGTCATCGAGCAGCCCGCTGCGAACCAGAATCCGACCATGCTGGCCTATGGGGAAGAGGGAGCGAGCAACCCCGGGCAGGACCTCTACGTTGTCAACAACACGTTCCTGAACGACGAGAGCAGCGCGGGTACCTTTATCTTTACCGGCAGCTCCGTCACGAAACCGGTCCTCATGCAGAACAACATCTTCGGCGGTGTCGGGACCGTCAACACGCAGGCAGCGGCAATCGACAGGACGAATTTCCGCTCCCTCACGCCAGGCTTCGTCAATCGCGCCAATTACGACCTGCACCCGACCGATGCGCTGGTCGTCAATTCCGGCTCGGCGCCAGGGCTTTCCGCCTCCGGCATGTCGCTCGCACCGGTGGCGCAGTACCGCCATGTCGCAGCAAGCGAAGTGCGCCCCGTGGCAGGCCAGATCGACATCGGCGCCTATGAAGCTGCGTCGACCACAACGACCGTGGACACGACACCGCCCGTCGTCGCGTTTGTCTCGCCGGCAAACGGCGCCACCCTGCACCGGCTCGCCAAGGTGTCGGTGAAGGCAACCGACAACGTCGGCGTTGCGACGACGCGCCTGTTTGTCAACGGCAGGCTGACGGCCAGCGCCAGCGGCGGCGAATTGACGAGCACGCTGTGCACTGCCGGCATGGTGGGCACCTATGCCCTGACGGCTACTGCCACTGATGCGGCGAACAACCAGTCGAGCACGGGCATCACGATAAGCTGCATGAAGTGATGGCATCCATGACGACGCGGCCCTGCGCCGGATAAACCGGTTGCCAGGCGCACGTCGTCGCGCCGCAATCCGGCCGACGCCGTTGCGCCGGGTTGCGCTGCGCCGGCTTCACATCAGCGCAGCCTTTGCCTTTTGAAGTGGCCGCATCGGCGGTGTCACGCTCCCTGCGCCGGTCGATAACGCACCGCGTCGAGCGACGCCAGCAGCGGTATGGTTGCCGGCAGCAGGGGCGCCACCGCCACGCTGCCCTGCCAGGCAAACGCCTGGCCTTCCAGGCTTTGCGGTGCACCGCGCCAGTGGCGGCTGAAATAGAAATGCAGGCGCACGTGGGCATGCGCGTAGACATGCTCGACGCCGCACCAGGGCTCGGCATCGAGCACTTCGATACCGAGTTCTTCCATGAATTCACGCTTCAATGCCGCCAGTATTGCCTCGCCCGGCTCGACTTTCCCGCCGGGGAATTCCCAGTAACCCGCAAAGGGCTTGCCGGGCGGGCGCTGCGCCAGCAGGACGTCGCCATTGGGCTTGATCAGGATGCCGACGGCGACATCGACGGGCGCCCCAGCCGGGCCTTGCGGGATTGACGCTTCAGGCATCGGTTTCGGGCTGCGCGATCTTGCCGGCGTGATCCTTGGCGAACTGCCAGGCGACCCGGCCGGAGCGCGAACCGCGCTGCAGCGCCCAGCGCAGCGCGTCGCCACGGGCGGCAGCGACCTGCGCCGGCGTGCAGCCGAAGTGCATCAGCCAGTGGCCGGCAATTGCCAGGTAATCGTCCTGCTTGAAGGGATAGAACGAGACCCACAGGCCGAAGCGTTCGGAGAGCGAAATCTTTTCTTCGACGGTCTCGCCGGGATGCAGGTCGCCGTCTTCGGTGTGCTGGTAGCTGGTGTTGTCGGACATTTTTTCCGGCATCAGGTGACGCCGGTTCGAGGTCGCATAGATCAGCACGTTGTCCGATTGCGCGGCGATGCTGCCATCGAGCGCCACCTTCAATGCCTTGTAGCCGCGCTCGCCTTCCTCGAACGACAAATCGTCGCAGAAGATGATGAAGCGTTCGGGCCGGCTGGCCACGAGATCGACGATGTCGGGCAGGTCGGACAGGTCGTCCTTGTCGACTTCGATCAGGCGCAGGCCCTGCGCTGCATACTGGTTCAGGCAGGCCTTGATGAGCGAGGACTTGCCGGTGCCGCGCGCGCCGGTCAGCAGCACGTTGTTGGCCGG
>JANXSS010000303.1 GCA_025356535.1 Herminiimonas sp. | reverse complement strand
GGGCTTCGGCGCCAACATCCACGGCAACCTCGATTGTCGGCGAATCCTGCTCCAGGAAGATTTCCGGAGAATTCGGCTGCTCCAGCGACAGGTCTTTCAGGTAGATGCGCTGAATCTGGAATACGGGTTGCAGGTTTTCGTTTTCGTCAGCCATGGAGCGCTTTCTTCAAGAGGTTGGAAATGGCAATCTGCCGTTGATGGATATTCGGTAAATGCAATGCCGGCGGCATGTGGCGCAGCGCCGGATCGGCGCAGGGCTGCGCGACGGTCCGGCGAATTATGCCGCAGCCTGCAACGATCGCATAACTATTGTGTGCCGTTCAGAAGTGCATCAAGCTTGCCGGCCTTGTCGAGCGCGCTCAGGTCGTCGAAACCGCCGACATGCGTCTGGCCGATGTAGATCTGCGGCACCGTGCGGCGGCCGGTTTTCTGCATCATCTCGGCGCGCTGCTGCGGATCGAGGTCGATACGGATTTTCTCGATCTCTGCCACGCCCTTGTTTTTCAGGAGGCGTTCGGCCATCGTGCAGTAGGGGCAGACGCCGGAGCTGTACATCATCACGTGTGCGGTCATTTCGGTTCTCCGGTCAGCGGTCAGCGGTCAGCGGTCAGCGGTCAGCGGTCAGCGGTCAGCGGTCAGCGGGCAAGGGGCAGGCCCTGCGCCTGCCAGCCGGTCAGGCCACCGGACAGGCTGGCAACATTGGTAAAGCCGGCTGCACGCAACTGGCGCGTGGCGCGGGCCGAGGCAGCACCCGAGGCGCAAATGACGATGACCGTCTTCGCCTTGAACTTGTCGATTTCGGCCATGCGTTTCGGCAGTTCTGCCAGCGGCATGTTGCGGGCTTCGCGCAGGTGCCCGGCGGCGAACGCCGCAGCATCGCGTACGTCGAGCAGCAAAGCCTTGCCCTGGTTCATGAGCTGGGTTGCCTGCAGATTCGACACGGTTTCGCCGCGCCGCTGCAGGTTGGGCAAGAGCAGCGTGCCGCCGGAAACCAGCGCCAGCAGCAGGAGCCAGAGGTTCGAAAGATTGTCAGTAAAGAATTTCACATGGGCCCAATGGTTTTACACAATCGCCACATTATAAAATAGAAGGCTGTTTCGCCTCCGAACTGAATTTTCCGGGCAGGCACTTACCCGTTTGCCTTGCCTGATTTTCCACCTACCCTGTCCCTCCCATGTACAAAATCGTTTTCATGCGCCACGGCGAGTCCACCTGGAATCTCGACAACCGTTTTACTGGCTGGACCGATGTCGACCTGACCGAAAAAGGCTGCGCCGAAGCGCGCCATGCCGGCAAGCTGCTTAAAGATGCCGGCCTGTCGTTCGACCTGGCCTACACCTCGGTGTTGAAACGCGCCATCCGCACCATGTGGCTCACCCTCGACGAAATGGACCTGATGTACGTGCCGGTGGAAATCGACTGGCGCCTGAACGAGCGGCATTACGGCGCGCTGCAGGGCCTGAACAAGGCGGAAACCGCGGCCCTGTACGGCGACGCCCAGGTGCTGGTATGGCGCCGCAGCTACGACACGCCGCCCAATCCGCTGCCGCAGGGCGATCCGCGCACCTCGTTCGACGACCCGCGCTACGCCGGCCTGTCGCGCGCGCAGATTCCGCTGACCGAATGCCTGAAGGACACGGTGGCACGCGTCATGCCGGCCTGGGACGACACCATTGCGCCGGCCATCCGCGCCGGCCGCCGCATCCTGATCTCGGCGCACGGCAACAGCCTGCGCGCGCTCATCAAGTCGCTCGACGGCATTTCCGACGCCGATATCGTCGGCCTGAACATTCCGAACGGCCAGCCGCTGGTCTACGAACTCGATGCCGACCTGCGGCCGATCCGGCATTACTATCTCGGCGACGCCGCTGCAATGGATGCGGCCATGGCTGCGGTCGCCGGCCAGGGCAAGGCGAAGTAGCGCGTGCGGCGTTCGGTCGGTGGAAACACAATAATTGTCCCCCGGAATGAACGCATGGCCGCATTCAGTGTCCTAGCGGCAACATCATCCGGCAACACACCGACGGCAGCGGGAATTCGGGTTTATACTTTGAGGCGCTGCATCCGGGCCGCATGCGCGCCCTCCCCCGGCGTCTGACGACGGGCAACCTCTAGGGCACACGCTTACATGAGCATTAAACTCAAGAACCTCGGCCTGATCGGCCTTGGCATGGTAGCCGGCGTTGCCGGTTCGATGCAGTTCGACGCGCTGGCGCAAAAGAATGCCGGCGCGCCGCTGCCGGTCGACGAACTGCGCCAGCTCGCCGACGTCTTCGGGCTGATCAAGTCGGATTACGTCGAGACGGTCGAGGACAAGAAACTGCTCACCGAGGCGATCACCGGCATGGTGGCGTCGCTCGATCCGCATTCGGCCTACCTCGACAAGAAAGCCTTCAAGGAACTGCGCGAAGGCACGCAGGGCAAGTTCGTCGGTCTGGGCATCGAGGTCGGCATGGAAGACGGCTATGTCAAGGTGGTCTCGCCCATCGAGGAGTCGCCCGCCTACCGCGCCGGCATCAAGGCCGGTGACCTGATCACGCGCCTGGACACGACGCCGGTCAAGGGCCTGACCCTGGACGAAGCCGTCAAGAAGATGCGCGGCGAACCGAATACCAAGATCACGCTGACGATCGCCAGGAAGGACGAAGACAAGCCGATCGTCATCACCATCGTGCGCCAGGAAATCCGGGTGCAAAGCGTCAAGGCGAAGCTGATCGAGCCGGGCTACGCCTGGGTGCGGGTATCGCAGTTCCAGGAGCCGACGGTCGACGACATGGCGCGCAAGATCACGGCGATCTACGCCCAGGACCCGCAATTGAAGGGTCTGGTGCTGGACCTGCGCAACGATCCGGGCGGCGTGCTGCCGGGCGCCATCGGCGTGTCGGCGGCGTTCCTGCCGAAAGATGCGGTGGTGGTGTCGACCAATGGCCAGTTGCCGGATTCGAAGGCGACCTTCTATGCCCGCCGTGAATTCTATGGCACCCGCAGCGTCGGCGATCCGCTCGCCAAACTGCCGGAAGCACTGAAGAAAGTGCCGATGGTCGTGCTGGTCAATGCCGGCTCGGCATCGGCCTCCGAGATCGTCGCCGGCGCCCTGCAGGATTACAAGCGCGCCATCATCATGGGCTCGCAAACCTTCGGCAAGGGCTCGGTGCAGACGATTCGCCAGCTCTCCGCCGACACGGCGGTGAAACTCACCACGGCACGCTACTACACGCCGAACGGCCGCTCGATCCAGGCAAAGGGCATCGTGCCCGACATCATGGTCGACGAATATGCGGATGGTGACGGCCTGAACGGCCTGCGCCTGCATGAAGCCGACCTGCAGAAGCATCTGTCCAACGACAAGGACAAGGACATCCAGGCGTCGACCCGGCTGAAGGTCGACGAACTCGAAGAAGAGCAGCGCCTGGTCGCCCTGCAGAAGAAGCGCAAGCCGCTCGAATTCGGCAGCAAGGATGATTTCCAGCTGGCGCAGGCAATGAACAAGCTGAAGGGCTTGCCGGTGCAGGTGTCGAAGGTCAAGGAAGTGGTGAGCAAGGAAGAAAAGAAGGACGAGAAGAAGGAGTGACGGCGGCCCTGCAGGCAGGGCGTCCAGCGCAGGACCGGGCCGCAGCGATGCGGCCTTTTGCTGTCCTGCGCCGGCACCGCGGTCAGCTCGCAGCGCCTCAGATGTGTAGTTTGCGCAGGTTCGGCATGGCGTGCAATGCATCGCGACTCGCCTGGCTCAGGGGCCCCCTGCGGTCCCGCATGTCGAGCAGGGCGAGGTTGGTCAGTTCGGCCAGCGCCGCTGCGACGGCATCGTCGACGTGGCTATGGCGAATGATCAGTTGCCGCAGGTTGGGCAGTGTCGCAAGCTCGCTCACCTGCGCCAGGCTGAGATCGATGCCGCTGACATTGACGCTGGCAAGCCTGGGCAGTGTTGCCAGTGCTGAAAGGCATCCATGCGGTAGATCGCTCCAGCCAAGATCAAGGCTGGCAAGGCCGGGATGGGTTGCGGCAAGCGCATGCATGTCGTCGGGGTACAGCATACTTGCCGCAACGCCAAGGCTGCTCAGGTGAGAGAAGCCGTTCAAAGCCGCTATCAGTTGCGTCCCCTCCGCCCGGCCAAATCGCGCCGTGTAGCCGACGTCGAGGCTGGTCAGCCCGGTGAGCGCGCCGGCAAGCGTATCCAGTGTCGTGCCGAGCGCCGCAGTGTCCATTTGGGCGCCGGCAATGCTCAGGCTGGTCAGCCCGGAGAGCGTGGTGAGCCCGGCCAGGCTGGTGGCGTCGAGTCGGTTGGACGCAACATCGAGGCTGGTCAGGCCGGTCAGTGCGGCCAGTGCCGGAACCAGCGCAGGCCCTGCGCTGTGTGAACGAAGATTGAGCCTGTTCAGCCTGGTCAGACGGCCCAGCTGTGGCAGGTGATGCACGATGACCGGCGTGCGCCTGCCGTCGATGGTGTGATGTATGGAGGCCGGAAAATCAAGGCAAAGCGCTTCGAGCGCGGGATTGTTGGCCTGTATCGTTGCCAGTGCGGGCAGTATGTGCTGGACATCGACCGGATGCCCGTTGCGGTACTGCACGTCCAGGCTTTTCAGATCGGTTTTTCTTGTCAGCACCTCAAGCAAAATGCCCTCCTTGCTGCCGGTTCCGTGGAATCCCAGGGCATTTTCGCCGATGAGCGCTGGCAGATCGATGCCCACATCCTGTTGGTCCTTGAGCAATTCTTCAAGCGCGCTACGGAAGCCGGCATTGTCGTCGGCAAAATCGCCGGCAAGCTGCGTGATCGACTTCTGCACTGACTGCTGGTGGGCGACGCGTCGTATGTCGGCGGCGCCAGGCTGTGCGAGGAGCAACGCCACGTCGGCGCGCAGCGTGGTGGAGCTGGCCCGGATATTTGCCAGCTCGCGTGCCCTGGGCAGGATATCGTTGCCCGCTCTTGCCTGCGACTGGCCCAGGTACGCAAATATCGCCGCGCGCAGTTCGGGGGACCGGAGCACTTGCGACCTGGCAGTGCAGGGCGGTGCTTCCATCGCATCGCCGGGCGCTGCCGCAGCAGGCGCAGGTGCAGGCTGCGCTGCTGCCTGGGATGCGGCCGCTTGCGAGGCCCTGATGCGACTGCGCAGCTCGGACAAGGGCGTTGGCGGCACCAGCTTCGAGCGCGGCCTGGTCTGCGCGGCAGCCGTGCTCGTGCCTGCCGATTGTGCCGATTGTGCCGATTGTGCCGATTCTGCCGATTCTGCCGATTCTGCAGGCGCAGGCTTCGGCGCGGATGCTGGCGCAGCGCCGCTGCCGGGCGGCGGGATATTCGTGCGATTTTTCATGCTGTGCATTCCGGTTTGCGCGGCGGCAGTCAAGCGCCGGGGATTGGTCGTTGCGTTCTCCCGGCGCTTTGAAATCAGGAAAATTTCCCATGCGCATGGCGACGTGCGCCTGCCACAGTGCGCAAGTATCTGGTAACAAATAAATTGTAATTTCAACTACCATCAACACCCCGGCCGATTGTGCAACGTCATCGTTGGCCGACCAGACCAAGCTTTGGTCGGCCGAATCCGCAGCGTTCATTTGCAGTCGGAAACCGTACCTTTCACAGGAGCCTATGAACGACCAACAACTGCTGCGCTATTCGCGCCACATACTGCTCGATGAAATCGGCATCGAAGGCCAGCAGCGTCTGCTTGCCGCGCATGCCCTGGTCATCGGCGCCGGCGGCCTGGGCTCGCCGGTGGCGCTGTACCTGGCCTCGGCCGGCATCG
>JANXSS010000287.1 GCA_025356535.1 Herminiimonas sp. | reverse complement strand
CGTTGCGCAGGCGCTGCGTGCCGGCAGCGACGGCACCGTTGCATAGGCTGAACATTAACAAAACCGTGCATGTCTTGATCATGATTGTCCTGGTAGCTTGACCACAGCAGCCTTGCCACACTGCAGTGCATCTGCAATCGGCAGCACGGCTGGTGCTCTGTTTTCTGTCATGTCACTGCCACCGGATGCACCGGCTTGCGGCGCGGTACGCAAAGCTGCCTCGTAGCGCTCCGGCTTGTCTGCTACCTTCGCGCACGCGGCCAGCTTGCGTGGCGGATGGGCGATCAGCCCGGCCAGAAATACCTCGATCATGGCCGATGCCTGTGCGCCCAGGTCGTAGGCTTGCGGATCGATCAGCCATTCGTAGATCAGGCCGATCAGGTAGCCATTGATTGCATGCATCGCCAGAAAGGTATCGGTGTCGGCCGGCAGCTTCTTTTGCAGCACCGCCTCGCGCACGATCGCTTCGAGCTTTGCCAAGCATTCGCCGCGTTTTTGCTTCTCATGCTGCAAAAAGACCATTTCATCATTTTTTTCGCAATGATGAAACATGATGTCGAAGACGGCGCGCTGGCGCGGATTGCCGGCAATCTGGCCGAGCATGTGCTGCATCATCTGCTTCAAGGCAACGAGCGGATCTTTCCCCGGCGTGGCAGCGATTTCGTTGAGCAGCGTCTGCATCGGCAGAAACACCCGGTCGCACATCGCCTGCACCAGCGCGCTCTTGTCCTTGAAATGCCAGTAGATCGCGCCACGCGTCATGCCGGCGGCAAGCGCGACATCGTTCAAGGTGGTGCGGGTGACGCCCTTGCTGGAAAATTCCCGCTCGGCCGCGTCCAGCAATGCTGCATGCGTTTCCTGTGCAGCACCCTTGGATTTTCTGACCATTCGCTCCGCCCCTCGCCCATGTAGAAAAAAATATAGTGCGAACGCACATGCACAAACATTCATGTATGTATCTATACTACCATGTTTTCCTTTTACCGAGAATCCCATGCGACCATCCTGCGCCCTCCTTCCGCTATCCGGAAACTTTGCACCGCCCCAGGCAATGCGCTCGGGCCATTCGAGGCTGCTGCGTCCGGCACTGGCGGCCGCGCTGGCACTGGGAGTGGCGCAACTGTTGGCAGGATGCGGCGACCGCCAGGCGCAGGCGGCCGGTCCCGGCGCGGGCGCCATGCCGCCGCCCGAGGTCAGCGTCGTGACGGTGCAGCCGAGGGACCTTGCGACCGGCTTCGAATATGTCGGCCAGACGGCCGGCTCGCGCGAGACCGAGGTGCGGGCGCGCATTTCCGGCATCCTGGAAAACCGCCTGTATGAAGAGGGCAGCCGGGTCAAGGCCGGCGCGGTGCTGTTCCAGATCGATCCGGGCGCCTATCGCACGCAATTGGCCTCGGCCGAAGCGGCAGCCGGCGTGGCGCAGGCCAGGCTCAACCAGGCGCAGCGCGAAGTCAGGCGCCTGACGCCGCTGGCGGCTGAAAATGCCATCAGCCAGAAAGAGTTCGACGATGCGAAATCGACCCTGGAGACCGCGGATGCGACCCAGAAACAGGTGCGGGCACAAGTCAACGAAGCGCGCCTGAACCTCGGCTACACCCGCGTGGTGGCGCCAATTTCGGGCGTGACCGGCGTGGCTGCCAAGGCCAACGGCAGCCTGGTCACGCCGACCGACAGCCTGCTGACCACGCTGGTGCAGACCGACCCGGTGTATGTCAACTTCAGCGTGCCGGAAGCCGATTACCTGAAGCTGGCCAAGGATGTGAAAAACGGCAGCGTCAGCCTGCCTGGCACGCGTTCGCAAAACGGCAGCCTGGCCTTCAAGGTCACCATCAAGCTGGCCGACGGCAGCGTTTTTCCGACGGCCGGCAAGATGAATTTTTCCAGCGAGCGGATCAATCCGGCCACCGGCGGCTTCGATGCCCGGGCCCAGATTCCCAACGCCGACGGCGCCCTGCGTCCGGGCCAGTTCGTGCGCGTCCTGCTGGGCGGCGCCCAGCGCACCAATGCGATCGCCATTCCGCAGCGCGCCGTCATCGACGGCCCGATGGGCAAGATGGTGTTTACGGTTACGCCCGACAACAAGCTGGCGCCACGCCCGGTCGAACTCGATGGCTGGAGCAATGGCGACTGGATCGTGACCAAGGGCCTGCAGGGCGGCGAACGGGTGTTGGTCGACGGCTTCAT
>JANXSS010000285.1 GCA_025356535.1 Herminiimonas sp. | reverse complement strand
GCAGCAATCATTCAGAAGTATTTGCTGCCTGTTTTGAAGACATTAAGCAGCTTCACAAGCAATATCAGACTAAACCTCTACACGCATTTTTGCAGCAGTTGCCGAAATTCCTATGGGGTGATGCAAGTGGTCGGTTTTACTTGCCCCGATTAAGAGCGATAGCATTAGAGTTACCAAGCCAGCATCAAACAATATTACTTAGCAAGATATATCGCTATTGTAGCAATGCAGGTGCATTTGGAGAGTCCCGCGAGCTTCTCGAAGAATTATGGCATAGAGAAAAATCCATGTCGTCTTATGAAAAAGCAGCGTTAGTACCTTTTTATTCAAGTAAATTAAGTACAATATCGTTAGACACAGAGCGCGCTCACGTCTACGAAGGCTTGTCTGACGCAGCCAAGCATTTGGCTATTCCACAATATTTTGATGCGCAGCAAGAATTATTTAACGTGATTCATTTATTGCCGAACAGTACAGCTCGGTGTCAAAAAATATCAGAAGCCCTTGACTTAATCTCTAATTTAACGGCTGAGACAATATTCAGCTCAAGCAGTGAGTTTGATTTGTCATCGATTAAGAGTAATCTACTTAGTTCAGTTATCAGAAGCCTTGCCAATTCAAATCTAGAAGTCAGTAAAACGACGCTACTTGATAGAGTCCAAATGGAGATCAATGCGTTACCACCGGTTAATCGCCTTCAGCCATTGCAGAATCTTGAGTGGTGCGCGAAGGAATTTGGACCGGAGTTAGGTCCTAAATTACATATCGGCGTCGATCATCGATTGCGTTTAGCTGCCGATCTACCCGGAAAAAAGCAAGCAGATTATCTTACTACTGCGGCAGAAATTTTACAACGCTGGCCAGCTAGTGATATGAAAATGGCTCAAGTCGAAAAACTTTTTAAAACTTTACATGCTCTACCTGCGGCCTGGCGCGCGAGGCCGCTCATGCAGACAGTGTGTCACTGCATATATGACGTTGGTGGCGGTAGGAGTGCCGGATTAGGGGAGATTGGTCAAAAGCGTGTTGATGATATTTTTTTCAACCATTTTGTTCCATTGATAAAAACGGTGCGTCCAAAACAGTCGGCCCTGCTTTGCAGACAACTTGTTTATAGAGTAAATGAACTTTCAGAAGAGCGAAAAATGGCAGGACAAGAAAGTATTTTTCAATTGAGTAGGATCTTTTCGCCTGAAGATCGTGGTGAAGTACTTCGAAAGTGTGCAGAGGCGTTTTTGGGATATAGAAATGCAGATACAGCTGTCACTGATTTGAGTAGAACGTACGAAAAAATTCTTAACGAAATCCAAATACTTCCGAAGGCTAACCAAGTACGCGCTTTAAAACCTTTGTTTTCCGGAATTAAAATTTTTCCTGCTGGAAATTCTCGACAGTTAAAGTTTATTGAAGCAATTAAACTTATTCAGGAGTTGGCTCCTGCTTTAGAGCTGGATCATCTGGACGATCTGTTAACGTCGTTTGCAGATATGTTGGAATCGGAATCATCAGACCTGTTGCTAGCGAACTGGGACGAGTACAAAGAGTTATGCAAAGACGTTCGTAGTACGTACGAGTCGAGTGAAGATTTTTTCTTTGATATATTTACTGAAAAGTACAATGGTACTGCATCTGACAGCCTCGATTTCTCTGTTCAACGATGGGCTCAACGGGCATTAACGCAGCAATCAACAGAGACGCAGGCAGCGTTTAGCGCGAAGATGATGCAGCTCGCCACATCACTTCCTTCTCCTTATATAGAATTACAATTCAAAACCATTTTGAAAAATCAGCAACGATTATCTACTACCGATGTTGGGAATGCTTTCAGCGAATTCAATGAATGGCTTTCTCGTGATTATAATTACCTCGAAAGAAATGATTTGTATGATGAGCAGTTTGCCGAAACTGCACAGCAGCATAAACTTCCAGGATTTTTTAAAGGATATCTAGCAGTTTCTGACTTGCTCCCAGGCACAGAGCGACTTACCTTACTAGCACAATTGTCCAAGGCCTTACCAAAATATCCTGACGAACTATTGCCGCTCATGAGTGATGCACTGCAAGCCAAAATCGATACACTCTCACCGCAGTTGCTACCGGTTCTAACACAACGGATACACGACTTTGCACGTTCGGATGACGAGTCGGATTCAGACGATGAATAGGATTAAATTAAAATTCAAACTAGATTTTATTTCAAGAATGTCGGCTGCATTCATAATTTTTTGCGATGAATTTTTTGAATTCCCTTTATCCTAAAACTGAAATCTTTAACCATATCTCTTGCTCGGCATTGCTTGTAATTGCAAGAGTTAGTTACTACGAACGGATGGCTGCGCACAGGTCGGGCAGACCGGGCGGCAGCTGTGCCGACTGCTTCAGGCAACCGCAATACGCATGACACTGCGTCCCGCCAGCAGTTTCAGTTCCGGCACGCACGAGCCGCAACTGGTGCCGCATTTCAGTTTCGCCTGGACGGCGGCCAGGCGCGCATCGGCGTCGCCATCGAGACCGGCCAGCGTGCCGTTGATCTCGGTTTCCGCCACGTCCAGGCAGTTGCAGACGATGCGCCCGCGCGATTGAAAACCGGAGGGCGGTGCAGCGCTCGGCATCAAGAGGCGACGGCCGAGCGGCTGCACCGGTGTGGCGCTTTCCAGATACTCCCTCAACCAGCCGCCGGCACTGATGTCGCCGGCCAGTGCAACGCCATCGAGCTTGCCATCGACCACGCGCATGCGGCGCGAGTTGCCGCGCCGGGCGTCGTCGTAGCGCAGCACGCTCGCATGGTTCAGGCCGAAGGCTGCTTCCAGTTCGCGCAGCAGTTCAGGCGACGCAGGGTAATCGTCGGCTGCGCGAAACTGCACGCCGACGCGGTCGCGGCCGAACAGCGTGCAGGCAGCGTAGGCAAAGCGCCGCATGCTGGGGCGCAGCTGCGCCTGCAGGCTGATCGCCTGGGTGCCATCGACCCAGCCGAAGATCAGCAGCTGCCAGGGCAGCTCGGCTTTCAACAGCTTGACGGCGGCATGCTTCAGTTCCGGCTGCTTCGAAGTCGGATCGAGCGCGGCTGACGTCAGCGCATTGACGCCATAAGTACCGTCGCCGTGATGGCCCCGACCTGACAGGTATTCCTCGCCCCAGTGCATGCCGATGAAGGCCTGGCCGGCGCGCATGTCTTCGCCTGCCAATGCCGGCAGGATCTGCGAGCCGCGCCGGCTGGTGACATGCACCAGGTCGCCAGCGGCCAGGAAGCGCCGGTCCATGTCGCCCTGCGCCATGACCACCGCTGGCTGCGCCGCATGGGCAAACAGTTGCGCCACCGTGCCGGTGCGGCTCATGCCGTGCCACTGGTCGCGCAGCCGACCCGTCATGAGCCGAAACGGATAATGCGCATCGACCGGTTCGGCCACGGGCCGGTAGACCGTGTCGACGAAATGGGCGCGCCCCGATGCGGTCGGAAAGATGCCGTCCTCATACAGGCGCTTCTGCCCCGCCACGGCGCCGGTCGGATACGGCCACTGTTGCGGACCGTCCTGCGCCAGGATGGCGTACGACAGGCCGGTGATGTCGAGGTCGCGCCCGCGCGTCGACTCGCGATGTTCGTTCCAGATCGATTCTGCATCCTTGTACGGGAACAGGCTTTCGGGTCGACCGAGCAGGGCTTCCAGGCGGCGGGCGAAGTCGACCACAATCTGCCAGTCGTGGCGGGCAAGGCCCGGCGCCACCAGGGCTGGATCGATCCTGCTGATGCAGCGCTCGCTGTTGGTGACGGTGCCTTCCTTTTCACCCCAGGCAGTCGCTGAAAGCAGCACATCCGCATACGCCACCGTGGCCGTGTTGCGATAGGCTTCCTGCACCACCACCAGCTCCGCCTTGGCCAGCGCCTCGCGCACCAGTTTCTGGTTGGGCAGCGACTGGGCGGGGTTGGTGCAGGCGATCCAGAGCAGTTTTATCTCGCCCTTTCGGACGGCCTCGAACATGTCCACCGCCGTCTTGCCGGGTGTGGCAGGCACGTCGTCGATGCCCCACAAGGCAGCGACTTCGGCACGGTGCGCGGGGTTGCTCAGGTCACGGTGACCCGAGAGCAGGTTGGCCATGCCGCCGACCTCGCGCCCGCCCATTGCATTGGGCTGGCCGGTCAATGAAAACGGTCCGGCGCCGGGCTTGCCGATCTGACGGGTTGCCAGGTGCAGGTTGATCAAGGCGGCATTTTTTGCCGTGCCCGAGCTCGACTGGTTCAGGCCCTGGCAATACAGCGAGAGCGCGGCCGGCGACTGGCCGAACCAGCGCGCTGCGGTGACCAGGTCGGCTTCGGCAATGCCGCAGAGTTCGGCCACGAACTTCGGATTGTAGTCGCGTACCGTGCGCTTCAATTCGGCAAACCCCTCGGTGTGCGCGCCGATGAAATCCAGGTCGACCAGGTCTTCCCACAGGCAGATGTGCAGCATGCCGTTGAACAGCGCCACGTCGGTACCGGGCAGGATCGGCAGGAACAGGTCGGCGTCGCGCGCGGTGTCGGTGCGACGGGGATCGGCGACGATGACTTTGAGCTGCGGATTGTTCTTGCGGGCGTCCTCGATGCGGCGGTACAGCACCGGATGCGCATAGGCCGTGTTGGAGCCGACGATGAAGATCAGCTGCGCATGATCGATGTCGTCATAGCAGGCCGGCGGCGCATCGGCGCCCAGCGTCTGCTTGTAGCCGGCCACCGCCGAGGACATGCACAGGCGTGAATTGGTGTCGACGTTGTTGGTGCCGATCAGGCCTTTTGCGAGCTTGTTGAAGACGTAATAATCTTCGGTCAGCAACTGGCCGGAGATGTAGAAGGCAACGCTGTCCGGGCCATGCGTGCGGATGGTATCGGCAAATTTCTGTGCGATGAAGTCGAGCGATGCATCCCAGGTGGCGGCAACCCTGTCAGCCGCACGTTCGGTGCGCAGCTCCGGCGCCAGTGCGCGTGCCTGCTGGCGCAAAGCCGGCGCGGCGGTCAGATGCAGCGTGCTGCCCTTGGTGCACAACCGGCCGAAATTTGCCGGATGGTCGGGGTCGCCGCGCACGCCGGTGACTTCGCCGCCTGCGGTTGCGATCAGGACGCCGCAGCCGACGCCGCAGTAGCAGCAGGTCGCCCTGACTTCCTTGCATTCACTCATGCAGGCGCAAGCTCGGTGACCTGCCGGGCGAGCTCATCCGCATCGAGGGAAATCACGCCGGCTTCGACCCGGATGCTGAAGGTGGCGGTGCAACCGACGTCCGGTGCGATGGCACAACCGGAACCGAGTTCGATGTTCCAGCCATGCAGCGGACAGGCCACGCGGCTGCCGAAGACGATGCCCTGCGACAGCGGCCCGCCCTTGTGCGGGCAGCGGTCGAGCACGGCAAATACCTGGTCCTCGCTGTTGCGGAAAATCGCCACATCCTGCTTCGCCGGCAGGCCGTCTGTGCCTGTGCGCCGGACCACGAGCGCACCCAGCACCGGTATGTCGCTGACATTGCAGATGACTTTCCACTGATTCGACATCGTTGCTTCCTTATCGTAAATGCGCGATGTTGACGGGCGCATGCCGGGTGACGGTGTCGCGAAACATGCAGGTGTTGACGATCAGGCCGACCGCCCCGATGGTGACGACGACTGCGGCGCAGTATATTTTCATGATTTTTTCCTTTGGTTGCAGGACTGTCAGCCAGCCAGCGGCGTGAACTGGCGGGTGTCGACCATGGCTTTTTCCGGCTCGTGCCATGGGTCCGGTTCGCCGTCGAGGGCAAACAGCAGGCGCGCATACAGCGCACGCCGGTTCTCGGCATCCTCGACCACGTGTTTCTTGGCATGCTCCAGACCCACGCGCGCCAGGTAATGCACGGTGCGCTCCAGGTACCAGCCTTCCTCGCGGTAGAGCTGCAGGAAGGCGCCGGCATATTCGAGCACTTCCTCATGCGTCTTCAGCTTGACGAAGAATTGCGCGACTTCGGTGCGGATGCCGCCGTTGCCGCCGACGTAGATCTCCCAGCCCGAATCCACGCCGATGACGCCGACGTCCTTGATGCCGGACTCGGCGCAGTTGCGCGGACAGCCGGAAACGGCCAGCTTGACCTTGTGCGGCGCATACATCAGCGCCAGCGCGCGCTCGAGCTGCTGGCCCATCAAGGTCGAATCCTGCGTGCCGAAGCGGCACCATTCCGAGCCGACGCAGGTTTTCACCGTGCGCAGTCCCTTCGCATAGGCCAGGCCGGACGGCATGCCGAGGTCGTGCCAGACTTCGCGCAGGTCTTCTTTTTTCACGCCCAGCAGGTCGATGCGCTGGCCTCCGGTGACTTTTACCGTCGGTATCTTGAACTTGTCGACCACGTCGGCGATCCGCCGCAGCTCGGATGACGAAGTGGCGCCGCCCCACATCCTTGGAATGACGGAGAAGGTGCCGTCCTTCTGGATGTTGGCGTGGGCCCGTTCGTTGATGAAGCGCGATTGCGGATCGTCCTTGGCTTCATGCGGCCAGGTCGAGATCAGGTAGTAGTTGATCGCGGGACGGCAGGTGGCGCAACCGTTGGGTGTGCGCCAGCCGAGCAACTGCTGGGTCGTAGCGACCGTGAGGAGCTTTTCAGTCCGAATTGCATCGCGCACTTCCTGGTGGGTGTGATCGGTGCAGCTGCAAAGCGGCTTTGTCTTGGTGGCGGTGGAGTAATCGCCGCCTGCCGTGAACATCAGGATCTGCTCAACCAGTCCTGTGCAGGAACCGCACGACGCGGACGCCTTGGTGTGCTTGCGGACGTCTTCCAGGGTGAACAAACCCTTTTCCCTGATCGCCGTGACGATGGCGCCCTTGCAGACCCCGTTGCAGCCGCAGACTTCGGCGCTGTCGGGCATGGCGGCGGCCTTGGTAAAACCTTCGTGACCGACGTCGCCGGGACGGCCGTGATTGGATTCGCCGAACATCAGGGTTTCGCGGATCTCGGCGATGTTCTTGCCTTCGCGAAGGAGCTGGAAATACCAGCTGCCATCGACCGTGTCGCCATACAGGCAAGCGCCGATCAGCTTGTCGTCCTTGACCACCAGTTTCTTGTAGACGCCACCTATCGGGTCAGACAGGATGATTTCCTCGATACCCTCGCCACCGCCCATGAATTCCCCAGCCGAGAACAGATCGATGCCGGTTACTTTCAACTTGGTCGACGTGACCGATCCCTGGTAACGGCCGATGCCGAAATTGGCAAGATGGTTGGCGCACACCTTGGCCATCTCGAACAGAGGCGCGACCAGGCCATAAGCGGTGCCGCGGTGGTTCACGCATTCGCCGACCGCATAGATGCGCGGATCGTAGGTCTGCATCGTGTCGTTGACGACGATGCCGCGATTGCAGTACAGGCCAGTGGCTTCGGCCAGCGTGGTGTTGGGGCGAATGCCGACCGCCATGACCACCAGTTGCGCCGGCAGTTCACTGCCGTCGGTGAAGCGGATTGCCTTGACCCGGCCTGCTTCGTCGCCGACGATTTCCTGCGTGTTCTTGGCCAACAAAAATTTCAGGCCACGGTCTTCGAGGGATTTCTGCAGCATCTTGCCGGCTACCAGATCGAGCTGGCGCTCCATCAGCCACGTCGGCAAATGCACCACCGTCACATCCATGCCGCGCAGCTTCAGACCATTTGCCGCTTCGAGCCCCAGCAAGCCGCCACCGATGACGATCGCATGCTGGTGCACGGCAGCCGCATCGATCATGTCGTTGGTGTCCTTGATGTCACGGTACGAGATCACGCCCTGCAGGTCCTTGCCCGGCACCGGCAACATGAACGGATTGGATCCGGTGGCCAGCAACAGGCGATCGTATTCAGCTTCGGTGCCGTCGTCGGCGATGACCCGGCGCTTGACGCGGTCGATCGTGGTGATTTTCTTGCCGAGATGAAGGGTGATGCCGTTGTCGGCATACCAGGCTACGTCATTCAACATGATGTCGCTGATGGTCTGCTCACCGGCCAGTACCGGCGAAAGCAGGATCCGGTTGTAGTTGGCATACGGTTCGGCGCCGAAGACCGTGATGTCGTAAATGTCGGGAGCGATCTTGCGTAATTCTTCCAGGGTCCGTACGCCTGCCATGCCGTTGCCGACCATGACGAGTTTTAGCTTTTTCATCGGTGCACCTTCCTTGAGCCGGTCCAACTTGCCGCT
>JANXSS010000275.1 GCA_025356535.1 Herminiimonas sp. | reverse complement strand
CTTAAAAAATTTGATGTGAATCAAAATTGCCCAGATTCACCATGATTCTTGCCGCTGGGCGAGGGTTGTGGCGATTGTGGCGATTGTGATGATTGCAGCAAGTCGCTGTCGTCATCCTGAAGAATGCGCAGACCGGGCCCGACCATGTCGTCGAACTGGCCGCTGTCGGACATCCAGAAAAACACGCGGATGGCGACGAAGACGATGCCGATGCTCAGTGGCACCAGCAGATAGAGCGCTTCCATCATCAGCCCTTGCGCTTCGTTTGCTTCGTTTGCTTCGTGTGCATGGTGCGCGGCAGGCGCCGCAAGCGCCAGGCGTTGAGCACCACCAGCGCCGAACTGACCGACATGCCGGCGGCCGTCATCCACGGATCGAGCCAGCCGATTGCCGCAGCCGGTATCGCCAGCGCGTTGTAGAGCGTGGCCCACAGCAGGTTCTGCCGCACCACCGCCATGGTCTGGTCGGCTGCCCGCGCCGCCTCGGCAACGGCCCAGAGATGCGGCGCCAGCAGCACGGCATCGGCCTGTGCCAGCGCCAGCGCGGCGCCCGCACCCATTGCAAACGAGACGTCTGCGGCGCGCAGGACCGCTGCATCGTTGATGCCGTCGCCGATCATGGCAACCACGGCGCCGGCGCGCTGCAGGTCCTGCACGAAGGCGAGTTTCTGTTCCGGCAGGAACTCGCCCCGTGCGGCGGCGATACCCAGTTCGGTCGCGACCTGCTGCACGACGCCGCAGGCGTCGCCACTGACCAGCATCACCGCATTGCCGCGCGCCTGGAAGAACCGCACCACCGCATGGGCATCCTCGCGCACCGCGTCGGCCAGGTCGAAACGGGCCAGCCACACGCCGGCGGCGCCGAGATAGACCGGTGTCGCCGCCGCGTCGATGCAACCGTGCGCGCCCGCGTCCGCAGCGAGCGCGGTACCGGTCAGCCCGGCCACGAAAGCGGCATGTCCCAGACGCAGCAGGCGGCCATCGACCACGGCTTCCAGGCCGCAGCCGGCGACATGGCGCACCGGCCCCGCGACAAGCGGCGCTGGCGCGGCGTCGGCCTGCAGCCGGGCGGCTGCCACCAGCGCGGCGGCCAGCGGATGCGCACTCGAGGCTTCCAGCGCGGCTGCCGCCTGCAGGCACCAGGCGCCGCTTGCCCGGCCCAGTTGCACGGTTTGCCGCAGCACCGGTTTGCCGACGGTCAGCGTGCCGGTCTTGTCGAAGACGACGTGGGTGACGCGATGCAGCGTTTCGAGCACATGCGGCTGCACCACCAGGATGCCCTGCCGCAGCAACCGTTCGGTAATCGCGGCCAGCGCCGCGGGCGTGGCCAGCGACAGCGCACAGGGACAGGAGACGGCCAGGACCGCAATGGCAATCGGCCAGGCGCGCGCCGGATCGACCACCTGCCAGACGCAGAAAACGATCACCGCCAGCAGGCCGAGGGCGCCGACGAACCAGACCGCGACGCGGTCGGCCCACAGCGCCAGCTGCGGCTTGGCCTGGCCGGCGCGCTCGATCAGCTTCATCAGCACCGACAGCGTGCTGTCGATGGCCGGCCGGCTCACGCGCAGGACGAACGCCTGCCCGGCGTTGACGGCGCCGCCCGGCACGTCGTCGCCGGCGGCGCACCGGGCCGGCCGGCTTTCGCCACTCAGCAGCGACAGGTCGAGCGTGCCCTGCCCTTCGACCAGGACGCCATCGGCGGCGACGGCTTCACCCGGCTTGACCAGGATGAAGTCGCCCGCCCGCACGGCCGAGGCGGCAATCGTCTCGGCGGTCCGGTCGGCGGGATAGCGCGGCAGGCGCAGCGCAGCCGGCGGACGCGCATGCTGCAGCGTCTCCAGCATGACGGCGGCCTTGCTGCGGGCGGCCAGTTCCAGCGCACGGCTGCACAGCAACAGGAAGATGAACATCGTGACCGAATCGAAATAGACCTTGCCCTCGCCGCGGACGGTGGCAACGGTGCTGCCGATGAAGGCGGCGGCAATGCCGATGGCAACCGGCAGGTCCATTCCGGGCGCGCCGCGCCGCACGCCGGCCCAGGCGCCGGCAAAGAACGGCTGCCCCGAATACAGCACCGCCGGCAGCGTCAGCAGCAGGCCGGCCCAGCGCATCAGTCCGGCCATGTCGGCCTCCATGCCGCCGTCGCCGCCAATGTAGAGCGGCAGCGCATACATCATCACCTGCATCATCGACAGCGCGGCGACGAACAGCTGGCGCAGCATGCGTCGCCCCGCCAGGCGCAGCTGCTCGCCGGCGCGCTGCGCATCGAAGGGATAGGCCGCATAGCCGATCTGCTGCATCGCCAGCAGGATCGTGCTGGGCAGGCAGACGTCGCGGCGCCAGCGCACCCGCAGCCGCTGGCTGGCCACGTTCATGTCGGCGGCCGCCACGCCGGCCACGGCGCGCAGGCGTTTTTCGATCAGCCAGACGCAGGCGGCGCAACGGATGCCGTCGATGGCAAAAGTCGCCTCGCACTGCGCGTCATCGAATGCAAAGCCGTCGATGAAGGCAGGCGTGTCGTAGAGCGCAAGCGTTGCTGCCAGCGCCCCGGGCAACGCCGCGCCAGCGGCATCGGGCGCGCCCGCACGCGCCGCCAGCACGGTGCGGTCGCGGTAATAATCGTCGACGGAAAAATCGACGATTGCCTGCGCCACGGCGCGGCATCCCGGGCAGCACATCGGTTGCGCAACGGCGTCGATCAGCACGTTCCAGTGCGTCGCGGGCGGCACCGGCAAGCCGCAATGAAAACACGCCGCCGGCGCTGCGGCATCATCGCAGGAGGCCAGCCGTGCAGCATCGACGCGCTCGTTCAATGCAGGCTCCCGGCCGGCGCGCCGATGCACAAGGCACCGAGCCATGGCGCCGGCAGGCCGCCGGCCGCACGCATCAGGCCGAGCAGGCCGAAGACCAGCACGACCAGTCCGCCCGCAAGACGCACGGCACGCCGGCGCGACCAAGCGCGCATCTGCTGGCCGAGCAGGCCCATCGTCAGCAGCATCGGCAGCGTGCCGAGACCGAAGGCCACCATCACCGCCGCGCCCGAAGCGGCAGAGCCGCTCAACATGGCAGTCACCAGCACGCCATACACCATGCCGCACGGCAGCCAGCCCCACAGGCCGCCCAGCGCCAGCACTTTCCACCAGCGGTCCAGCGGCATGATGCGCTTCGTCAGTGGCTGCAGCCGGCGCCACAGCAGCTGGCCGACGCACTCCAGGCGCGCCAGGCCATGCCAGGCGCCGGCGAGGTACAGGCCGAGCGCCACCAGCATCAGGTTGGCCAGCCGGTAGCCACCGGCCTGCAGCGCCG
This sequence comes from Herminiimonas sp., assembly GCA_025356535.1. Taxonomy (GTDB): domain Bacteria; phylum Pseudomonadota; class Gammaproteobacteria; order Burkholderiales; family Burkholderiaceae_D; genus JANXSS01. The sequence continues at coordinate 18,038 of JANXSS010000275.1, read as the reverse complement.
ACAGGCCGCTCAGGGTGGCCGCGCCACCGGCGGCGCCACCGGCAATCGCGCCGGCGATCGCATAGCTGCCGATGCGGCCGGTGTTGTAGGCCAGCGCCCGCACGCCGGCGTCGACGACGTCGGCCAGCACGAACATCGGCGTGGCTGCGACCACGGCCACCGGAAAACGCCTTGGCGGCGCAAGCACGGACACGCTCGACAATGCGCCGACGATGCCGCCGCACATGCCGACGCAATGCACGCTGCCGAGCAGGCCGATCAGGAAAACCGGTAAGAGGGCAATGGTATGCATGCGTGCCTGCCTGCGCGTGGTCTGCGCTTCAGATGGTGCGTGAAAACTGCGGCGCTGCCGCGGCATTGCCGAGATAGCGGTCGAACACCATGCAGATGGTGCGAATGAGCAGCCGGCCCTTGGCGGTCACGTTCAGCCAGCCCTCGCCAAGGGTCAGCAGGCCGTCGCCTTCGAATTCCCGCAGGCGTGCCAGTTCGTGCGCAAAGTAGCTCGCGAACGTGATCGCATGGGCCTGTTCGATCGCCGTCATCGACAGTTCGAAATTGCACATCAGGCGCTGAATGATGAAACGGCGCAGCAGGTCGTCGGTGCCGATCCGGGTGCCGCGTGCGACCGGCAATTCATTGTTGTCCAGGCAATCGTAATAGGCGTCCAGTGTCTTGTGATTCTGGCTATAGGTATTGGCAACGGCGCTGATGGCCGAGACGCCGCAGGAGACCAGGTCGGCATCGGCATGCGTCGAATAGCCCTGGAAATTGCGGTGCAGCCTGCCCTGCTGCTGGGCCAGCGCCAGCGCATCGTCGGGCCGGGCGAAATGATCCATGCCGATGTAGACATAGCCGGCCGCGCCCAGGCGCCCGATGCACAGCGCCAGCATGTCGAGACGGGTCGCCGCGTCCGGCAGGTCCTGCTGGTTGATGCGCCGCTGCGGCTTGAAGCGCTGCGGCAGGTGGGCGTAGTTGTAGAACGCAATGCGGTCGGGCGCTGCCGCCACGACCAGTTCGAGCGTGGCGCCGATGCTGGCCAGGCTCTGCAGCGGCAAGCCGTAGATCAGGTCGATGCTCACCGACCGGTAGGCGGCGCTGCGGGCGGCGTCGATGATGTCCATCGTCTGCCGGTGCGGCTGGATGCGGTTGACGGCGCGCTGCACGTCGGCGTCGAAATCCTGCACGCCCAGGCTGATGCGGTTGAAGCCCTGCCGGCGCAATGCATGCACCCGCTGCGGCGAGACGGTGCGCGGATCGACCTCGATTGCATACTCGCCTTCGGCATCGGGCGCAAAGGCGAACCAGCGCTGCAGATGCGCCATCAGCCCACCCATCTGCGCATCCGATAGATAGGTCGGCGTGCCGCCGCCGAAATGCAGCTGCTCCAGGGCGTTCATGCCCGCAAAAAGCTGGCCTTGCATTTCGATTTCCCGCTTCAGGTAGCCGAGATAGGTCACCGCCTTGCTGTGGTCGCGGGTGACGATCTTGTTGCATGCGCAGTAGTAGCAGACCGTGTCGCAAAACGGCACGTGCACATACAGCGACAGCGCATTGCGGCTGCCATGGGTGCGCAGGCCGGCCACCGCCTGCAGGTAATCGCGGTAACCGAAGTCGTCGCGAAACCGGTCGGCCGTCGGATAGGACGTGTAGCGCGGCCCCGGCTGGTCGAGTCGGCTGATCAGCGCGGCATCGAAGGCGACTGCCGGTAGCGTGGTTCGATGGTGCGCGAAAGCCAACATGCATGCATCTCCCGGGCCGGCAGCCCCAAGGGATGGCGCGTGCGCCGACGAGAAAGTAGTCTACGGCGCAGTACTGTAATTTTTTTGATTTGAATCAAAATTGCCGACCTTGACAGCCTGGTGAAGCGGGACGGGACGCGTGCACTACCGGCGCGGAACGCTGCCTGCATGAAACGCATCGCCGGCATGAAAGCCGGTGTGAAAGCCGAGATGAAAGCCGAGATGAAAGCCAGCATACAAGAGCGCCGCCATAAGCGATACAGGCCGCCTAGCGATGCACCGGCTTGTCGTATTATTCACATAGCGCACGATTAAATCGCCAACAATTTTTTGTATCCCGTTCAAAACGAAGGAATTCGCATGAAATCGCTCACCCTGCCCTTGCAATCCCTCTTGGCCACCGGCACGCTGGCCCTCTCCATCGGCTCGGCCTTCGCCGCCGGCAATCCGAACGTGGATCATGAAGTACAGGCATTTCTCCAGAAGCTAGAAGCCGGTGGCGGCAAGCCGATGGAACAGTTGACACCGGTCGAGGCGCGCAAGGTGCTGGCCGGCGCGCAGGCAGGCGTCAAGCTGACGCTGCCGGCGGCCGATGTTTCGGAAAAGACCATCAAGGCCGGCGGCGACATCCGGCTGACCATCGTTCGTCCGGCCGGCGTGACCGGCATCCTGCCCGCCTTCATGTTCTTCCATGGCGGCGGCTGGGTGCTGGGCGACTTTCCCACGCATGAGCGCTTCGTCAGGGACCTGGTGGTGCAGTCGGGCGCGGTAGCCGTCTTCGTCAACTACACGCCTTCGCCGGAAGCGAAATACCGCGTGGCGATCGACCAGGCCTATGCGGCAACCAAAGGGGTGGCGGAACACGGCACGGAGATCCGGGTCGACGGTACGCGCCTGGCGGTGGCCGGCAACAGCGTTGGCGGCAACATGGCGACGGTGGTCGCACTCATGGCAAAAGACAAGGGCGGACCGGCACTGCGCGCCGAGATCCTGTTCTGGCCGGTAACCGATGCGAGCTTCGAGACGCCGTCCTACACGCAGTTCGCCGAAGGCCATTTCCTGACCCGCAACATGATGAAATGGTTCTGGGACAATTACACCACCGATGCCGCCAAGCGCAAGGAAATCACCGCCTCGCCGCTGCAGGCAAGCACGGCGCAGTTGAAGGGCTTGCCGCCGACACTGATCCAGACCGCCGAGAACGACGTCCTGCGTGACGAGGGCGAAGCCTACGGCCGCAAGCTCGACGCCGCCGGCGTGCAGGTCACCAGCGTGCGCTACAACGGCATGATCCATGACTTCGGGCTGTTGAACGCCATCAGCGGCGTGCCGGCAGTGCGCTCGTCGCTGGAGCAGGCGGGACAGGAACTGAAAAAGCATTTGAAGTAATCGGCTCCGGGCAGGCGCGCCGTTCGGGCAGCGCCTGCCCTTCTGCCCTTCTGCCCTGCTGCCCCGCTACCCTGCAAACGCGCTGCCATCCACCTCGCATGGCCAGCCGATTGCCCCGGCAGCACTTCGGGTCAGAAGCGGTAGCCCAGACCCACGCCGATCATCAGCGGATCGACCTTGACTGCACTGGCCCGGGCGCCGGCGATGAAGACGTCGCTGCCGATCCGCACTTTCTTCACATCGACGTTGAGCGACCAGTTCCGGTCGATCTTGTAGTCGATACCTGCCTGCAGGGCGAGGCCGACGCTGCCGTGTTCGAGGCCGCCGGCGCCGTTCAGCAGATTGACGTGCGAGATGCTGGTGTAGTTGATGCCGGCGCCGACATACGGATCGAACTGCGCCGCAGGCGTGAAGTGATACTGAAGCAGCAGCGTCGGCGGAACATGCCTGAAGCTGCCGATGTCGGTGCCGTCGAGGCGCACCGCATGCTTTTGCGGATAGGTCAGCACCAGTTCGAGCGCGATGTTCGGCGTGAAGAAATAGGAAATGTCGAGTTCCGGGATCGTCTTGTCGGAGACACTCAGGCGATCGCTCGCACCGGCGCCGCCGATCGGGTCGGACTTGTTGGCCGGTGCCAGGTGCTCGATGCGGGCGCGTACCAGCCAGGGGCCTGCCTGCTGCGCACATGCCTCGGTGGCCGTCAGGGCGAGCAAGGCGGCGGCAAAGGCCAGGTTCATTGCCGGCTTCATTGCCGGGTTCGTTGCCGGGTTCGTCGCCGGGTTCGTCGCCGGGTTCGTCGCCGGGTTCGATGTCTTCATGATGCTTCTCGCTTCGCGGTCGTTGATCGTGCGGCGAAGTGTAGATAGCGATACCTTATGGAAATTGACTCAGATCAAAATTCCGGAAAGCTACTTGCAATAAAAGAACGTTTTGGCGTTTTTTGATCCGCATCAAATTTTTTACGGGCTTTGCGCCTATCTTGCGTCTGCTTTCACTCACGCAAGGTTTTCTCCCGATGCCGTCAAGCCCGTTGACCGCGGTCGCGCCCGATGCGCCGATCCCCCACCGAAAAGTCATCCGTTCCTGGACCGCGCCGCTGGGCGCACGCAGCACCGGCTACGCGATGCTCCTGACAGTTGTCAATCTGTGCCTGTTTGCGGTGTGGCTGGTCGCTGCGGCATTGGCGGCCAGCCCGCTTCTCAAACTCCTGTGCGGCGCAGCCACCGGGTTTTTCATCGGCCGCCTTTTCATACTGGGCCACGATGCCTGCCACCAGAGTTTCACGGTGCACCGGCGCCTCAACACCTGGCTCGGTCGCCTGGTGTTTCTGCCTTCGCTCACGCCATACAGCCTGTGGAATGTCGGGCACAACATCGTGCATCACGGTTACACCAACCTGAAGGATGTCGATTTCGTCTGGCAGCCGCACACGCTGGCGGCCTTTCGTGCGCTGCCGGCATGGCGCCAGCGACTGGAGCGGCTCTATCGCAGCGGCTATGCGCCGGGCTTGTATTACCTGGTCGAGATGTGGTGGAAGCGGATGTACTTTCCCACCAAAAAAGTGCTGCCGTCGCAGCGCCGCGAATTCCTGTGGGATGGCTTGCTGGTCAGCGCCGGCGCACTCGCCTGGGCGCTCGCGCTGGCCTGGGTGGCGCGGGCCTCGCAGCAGTCGCTGTCATTGGTTCTGCTCTGCGCATTCGTGCTGCCGCTGGTGTGCTGGATGACCATGATCGGCTTCGTCGTGTACGTGCATCACACCCATGTCGAGGTGGACTGGCATGCCGACAAGGCGACCTGGGCGGCGGCGCAGCCGTTCGTCTCCACCACCGTCCATCTGAAATTCGGCCATGGCATCGATGCGGCCCTGCACCACATCATGGCGCACACCGCGCATCATGTCGACATGAGCGTGCCGCTGTATCGCCTGGAGCGCGTGCAGGCACTGCTGGAGAAGATGCTGCCGGGCCGCATCGTGATGCAGGATTTTTCCTGGCGCTGGTATTTCGATACGGCGCGGCGCTGCAAGCTGTACGACTACCACCGTCGCTGCTGGACCGATTTCGCGGGGCGGCCTACCAGTGCTGCAGTGCCTGCCTCTGCCTCTGCCTCTGCCTTTGTTACTTCCGCTGACGCCACGGCCTCATCGGGGCAGGTCGGCGTCAAGTAGCCGCTCGCAGTGCCGCATCATCATTGCATCTTCATCGGTGGCAATCATCCAGGCCGATACCGGGCTGCCGGGCAGCGACAGGCGCGGGCCGCCGGCAGCATTCGCCGTCGCGTCGAGCGCGATGCCCAGCCATGCGGCGGCGGTGCAGACGCGGCTGCGAATCTGCGCCGCATGCTCGCCGATGCCGCCGGTAAAAACCAGCGCGTCGAGGCCGCCCAGCGCCGCCGCAAGCGAGCCGAGTTCGCGACCGACCCGATAGACGAACAGGTCGACCGCCTCCTGCGCCGCCGGCGCGGCGCTCTCGAGCAGCGTGTGCATGTCGTCGCTGATGCCGGAAACACCGAGCAGGCCGCTATCGCGATACAGCAGATCGGAGACGGCCGCCGCGCTCATGCCTTTTTCCTGCATCAGGTAGAGCACGACGCCCGCATCGATGCTGCCGCAGCGCCGGCCCATCGGCAGACCGTCGAGCGGCGTCATGCCCATGGTGGTGGCGATGCTGCGCCCGGCCAGCATGGCGCACAGGCTCGCGCCGGCGCCGAGGTGCGCGACGACGACCCTGCCGCCGGCGACGGCGCGACCGGCGACGTCCGGCAGCACGCTGGCAATGTATTCATACGACAGGCCATGAAAGCCGTAGCGCCGGAGACCTGCCTGCGTCCGGGCGCGCGGCAGCGCAAAACTGCTTGCCACCAGGGGCATCGCATGATGGAAGGCGGTATCGAAGCAGGCAATCTGGCGCAGCGCCGGATGGCTGCGCTGCAGGGCCTCGATGGCGGCAATCGCCTGCGGCTGATGCAGCGGCGCGAGAGGCACCAGGCAGCGCAGTTCGGCCAGCACCGTGGCGTCGATGAACGTCGGCGCGCTGAGGCGCATGCCGCCATGCACGACCCGGTGCGCCGCCGCCAGCAGCTCTACATCCGCGAAAGCCGGCGCGATCCAGGCCAGCAAGCGTTGCAATGCCTGCGCGGCGCTGCACCCGGCCGGCAGCGCCACATCGAGCAGTCGCGCGCCCGCGCCATCGACCGCATGCAGGCGGGCGGCGCCACCGACATGATCGATCTGCCCTTCGCACAGACGGGTGGAGCCGGCGCCCGCGGTTGCGCGGCGAAACAAGCCGAACTTGATGCTCGACGAGCCGGCGTTCAGCACCAGCACTGCGGCGCTCCTGCCCGCGCCGTGCTGCGGCGGCGCGCTACTGCTCAAACTACTGCTCAAGATGCGCAGGCAGATTGATCGTGAAGATGCAGCCCGTGCCGGGCAGGTTTCGCACGGTCAGCGTGCCGCCGTCGTCGATGACGCTTTGCCGCGCAATCGACAGGCCGAGGCCAAGACCGGTCCTGTCGCCGGCGCGCTGGGTGAATGGCCGAAACAGTATCGCCGTGTCGCCAGGCATCAGGCCGCCGCATTGGTCCTGCACGTCGATGAGGATACGATCGTCGGCCGCATTGGCGCGTAGTGTGACTGTCGTGCCGGGCCGGGTGAACTTGAACGCATTGACAAGCAGGTTGGCCAGCGCCCCCGACAACGCATCCCGGTCGCCAGAGAGGCGAAGCTGCGGATCGACTTCGTCCACGGTAAAGATGCAGGCGCGTGCCATTGCGCGCAGTCGCCCCACGTCACGTGCGTCGGCAATGAAATCAGCCAGGGAAAACACACGGTGGCGCTCGGTCGACTTGCCATCGATGCGCACTTCGTCCAGCGACCGGCTGATCAGTTTTTCCATCGCGACATGACTTTTGCGCAGCACGGCGCCGGTTGCGCCGGCCACTGCAAGATTTCCCGACTCCATCGCGCTCGTTGCCAGCGTGGCTGCATTGAGTGCATTGCGCAATTCATGCATCAGAAAACCGAGGCGCTGATTCAGGTCGTTGGCCTGCTGATCGGTGATGACGATGTCGCGCTGAAAACTGAATTCGGTGACGGCGTCGGCAATTGCATTATCGAGGCAGCGGTTCAGGGTGCGGAATTCATCGACCGCAAACGCCGCATCCCGTTCGAAGGCCAGGTCGGTGATCGCCTGGCACAGGTCGCCGTAGTCATGGACGACCTGGTCGACCGTGTAACCCAGCGAGAGCAACTGCTTGCCGTGGGCGGTGGCGCTGACGCCGATTTCAGAAAGCACCGCGCCGTCACCCCCCGACGGTCCGGAGATGTCGAGACCACCCAATGCGCCGCCGGTCTGCTCGAGCTTGAGCGTGCGGATCAACTGGTCCAGGAACTTGGGAATGCCATTTTTCAGTTGCTCGGGCGTCGCATAACGCGATTCCCGGTTGGCAACCTTTGCGATGCATCGATCGATGAGCTGCAGCCGATTGTTGGCGAGGAAATCGTGCATCATTGAAACACCTCCATTGAGCAACTTGACTCAGGCTTTCAAAGGGCCGTCGCATGCCGGGCTAGCACGATTTATTAGTGTTGACGTCGATAATAAATTAGTTTCCTTGGGACTACCAGCTTAAAACACTCAAAGAATCAGTCACTTAACTATAGTTACCAGAAGTTTCAACAGGATCGGCCGGTTATCGCTGGCCGCCCGAACGCGCCCGTCGTGCAGGCGCCGCATGGCAAGGCGGCACCCACGCAGCCGCGGCCGCAGGTAGCCATCGCACCGGCGGGCCGGCCGACATGCACCGACGCCGTTCCTTCACGTTTTTAATAATCCGAATAAAGTTCGCCGCCGCCGCAGCCATTGCCGACGATTGAAGTTAACACTTCAATAACGACGGCCGGCGATGCAGGCGACCTTTCGCGCAAGCGGTCGCTACCCGGCGCCGTCATCGTCCGGATGCGCCCATGCCTCGTTTGCCGTTCTTATCGCTTTTCGTGTCCGCGCCCCGCGCGCGCCTTTTTCCGCATCAACGTACCGCCTGCCCGTGCCATTTTTCGCGGTGGCCATCGGTGTCGTGCCTGGCGTTCCTGTTGCTGCTGATGGTGCTGGTCGTGCAGCCAGGACTGCAGCAGGCGCATGCCGGCGCAATCGGCGTGGCGGCGCAGTCCTGCGACCCGGCCGTGCAGAGCTGCGCTGCCGGCGCAACGCTTGCGCCGCCCGGTCCCGCCATGTGCGGTCCGGCTGCCGGCGGCGCGACGCTCTGCGGCAGCCGGCCCGGCCACGCTTGGCAACCAGTCCGGCACCAACCAGGGCGGCGGCAATCCGATCAATGTAATCAACGGCAACAAGTACCAACGCGAAGACGACCTGCCCGCCTTGCCGGGCGTGCTGGGTCTGGAAATCGTGCGGCACTACAACAGTGCCTACAGCACGCCCGGCACGACGCCCGGCATCCTCGGTCGCGGCTGGAAACTGTCGTATGAAACCGATCTGCATGCCATCGGCGACACGCTGCAGATCGTCCAGGCCGACGGCACCCGCATCATCTTCAACCGCGATCCGGCCAACCGCAACCTGTGCTCGACTGCCGACCCGGCAAATGGCAGATTGCGCATCGCCGCCGGCAGCCGCGGCAATGTCTACATCTGGACCTGGACCAATGGGCGCGAGCTGCGTTTCGACAGCGCCGGCAAGCTCGTGCAGATCGCCGCACCGACCGGCGAGTTCGTCAGCCTGCTGCGCGACCCCCAGGGCATGCTGCTGCAGGTGACCGACCCCCAGGGCCGCCAGCTGCGACTGCAGTATCCGCAGCGCGCCAGCGCCGGGCGCGACCGATTCCAGGGCGTGGCCAGCATCGCCAGTCCGGTCGGCGTGTTTGCCTACCGGTATGGGAGCACGGTGCCGTCGGCAGCAACTGCAACACCACTCAAGGCAGCCGGCGTGCCGGCAAACCTGGTCGCGGTCAGCTATCCGGACCAGCGCGGCAGCCGCCTGTATCACTACGAAGATGCACGGCGGCCGACCTACCTGACCGGCATCAGCAGCAGCAGCAGCGACGCCGGCAAGGCCGAAACCCGGCGCCTTGCAACCTACCTCTACGACATCACCGGCCGCGCCATCCTGAGCGTGCGCGGCATGCCGGCACGCAGCAGAATGCGGCACTGGTGGAACAAGCCGCCGCTGCTGCGACCAGCCTGGCCGAACAGTCGGTCAGCCTGTCGCAGGCGCTGGCAGTATTCAAGTTCGCGGATCGGATGACGGACCGGCAGGTGCGCCATAAGTCCCCCGGCCGCCGCCAGGCGAACCGTCGGCATGGCGGCGCAGAAGCGGTTGGCCAGGCTGGCGCCAGCATGAATCGGCCTGGCCTCGCAAGGTGCGATACTGGTGCGCAACCCAGGCCACTTTTCTCTTTCTTGATTTCTCAGGCGGTTTATGCCGGTTTCGTTTCTGCGGCAGTTGAGCGGCACCAGCCGTACCAGTCGGGCCAACAAGCAGCTCGGCGGCGTGCTCTGTTTCGTCGCCGGGGCAATGAATGCCGGCGGCTTCCTGGCATTGCAACAATACACCTCGCACATGACCGGCATCGTGTCGCATCTCGCCGACCAGATTGCGCTTGGCGACCTGGCGCTGACGCTCTCGGGGATCGGCGCCCTGATGGCATTTCTGGCCGGTGCCGCAAGTTCGGCCGTCCTCATCAACTGGGCGCGACGCAGGAAACTGCACAGCCAGTTCGCAGCGCCCCTGATGGTCGAAGCGGTCCTGCTGCTGTGCTGCGGCGTGCTGGGCATCCTGCATCCGCCGACCTCGCCCCTGTTCGTGCCGCTTGCGGTCGCCCTGCTGTGTTTCATCATGGGGCTGCAGAATGCAATCGTCACCAAGATTTCGCATGCCGAAATCCGCACGACGCATGTAACCGGTCTGGTCACGGATATCGGCATCGAACTCGGCAAGCTGATTTACTGTAACCGCAAACGGTACGGGCCGGCCGAGCCGCTCGTGGCAGCCGACCGCGTGCGCCTCAGGCTGCTCGTGACGCTGTTGGGCCTGTTTTTTCTCGGGGGTATAGCCGGCGGCCTGGGCTTCAGGTTGTTCGGCTACCTTGCGACCTTTCCGCTTGTCGCGTTGCTGGCGATCGTCGCTGCCGTGCCGGTGGCCGACGATGTCAGGCCGCGCCTGCGGCGCTGATGCATGCCGGATGTCGCCTTGTAATCATTCGATAATTCGAATATCACCGAATTATGAAAACGAATGAAGCCCTCTCTTCACTGGCAGCGCTCGCCCAGGACTCTCGCCTGGCTGTCTTCCGGCTGCTGGTGCAAGCCGGTCCGGCCGGCATGGCGGCGACAAACATTGCAGACACGCTGGCGATCGGTCCGACCTCCCTGTCTTTCCACCTCAAGGAGCTGACGCATGCGCAGATGGTCACGCCACGCAGGCAGGGTCGCTCGATCATCTATTCGGCCAACTTCGACACCATGAACGCCTTGCTGGGCTTCCTGACTGACAACTGCTGCAGCGGCATTCCCTGCGCAGTCGCCCAAGCCGTCGACCGTTGCGCAGCACCACGCCCTTCCACCGAAATCAATTCGCCCGTCAAGGAGTGACCATGACCGACAAACGCCACAACATCCTTTTCCTATGCACCGGCAATTCGGCCCGCAGCATCATGGCAGAAGCGCTCGTGACGACGATGAGCAAGGGCCGCTTCACCGGTTTCAGCGCCGGCAGTCGGCCGGTGGGCCGGGTCAATCCGCTTGCCATCGAACAGCTCAGCCAAACCGGCTACCCGGTGGAGAACCTTCGCAGCAAGAGCTGGGATGAATTTGCCGGCCTCGATGCGCCACGCATGGATTGCATCATCACCGTGTGCGACAACGCTGCCGGTGAAGCCTGCCCGCTCTGGCCGGGGCATCCTGCTAGCGCACATTGGTCGTTCGAGGACCCGGCCGCAATCGACGGCACCGCGGCGCAAAAGCGCGCAGCATTCGCCAAGATCTTCAGGCAAATCGCCGCGCGGATCGACACCTTGCTGGCGCTGCCGCCCGACCGGCTTGAACAAGACGGTATCGCTCTGGCGTTGCAGAGCATCGGTGCCGCGCCGGTCGTCGACGCCTGAGCGGGCCGCCATCACCATGCGCACGCCTCACACAACGGCAGTCGCCGGCGCCGGCATGCCGGCGATCGGATTTTTCGAACGCTATCTCACGCTCTGGGTAGCGTCATGCATCGTCATCGGCATCGTGCTGGGCCGCCTGCTGCCGGGCGCCTTCGAGATGATCGGCAATTTCGAAATCGCACGCGTCAATATTCTGGTCGGCATTCTCATCTGGGTAATGATCATACCGATGCTCATCAGGATCGATTTTGCGGCACTGTCTGAAGTCAGGCGCCAGTGGCGTGGCATTGGCGTGACGCTGGTCGTGAACTGGCTCGTCAAGCCGTTCTCGATGGCGTTTCTGGGCTGGTTGTTCGTGCGCCATGTGTTTGCCCGGTGGCTGCCCGCCGAACAGCTCGACAGCTACGTCGCCGGCCTGATCCTGCTGGCTGCTGCGCCCTGCACGGCGATGGTGTTCGTCTGGAGCCAGTTGTGCAGGGGCGATCCGTATTTCACGCTGTCCCAGGTTGCGCTGAACGATTCGATCATGATCGTCGCCTTTGCTCCACTGGTGGCCCTGTTGCTGGGCCTGTCAGCCATTACGGTTCCGTGGGATACGCTCATCACGTCGGTGGCCTTGTACATCATCGCGCCGGTCATTCTTGCGCAGGTCGTGCGCCGCGCACTGCTGGCAAGGGGACGCCAACGGCTGGAGCGGGCGGTGTCGCGACTCGGACCGTTCGCCATCGGCGCCCTGCTGCTGACGCTCGTACTGCTCTTCGCCTTCCAGGGCGAAGCGATCACGCAGCAGCCGCTCGTCATTGCAATCCTCGCCGTGCCGATCCTGGTGCAGGTCGTCTTCAATTCCGCCCTGGCATATCTGCTCAACAGACAGCTGGGCGTCGCGCATTGCGTCGCCGGCCCGTCCGCCCTGATCGGCGCCTCCAATTTCTTCGAGCTGGCCGTTGCAACCGCCATCAGCCTGTTTGGATTTCATTCAGGCGCGGCACTGGCAACCGTTGTCGGCGTCCTCATCGAAGTACCGATCATGCTGGTGGTGGTCGGCGTCGTGAATCGCTCGCAGGTTTGGTACGAGACAAAGACCTGACACCGAGCCCGCCGCGCACTGCACCAACTCTTCATGCGTTGCCGCCGAGCTGCACGACGTTGACGCCGGCGCCGAACACCGCCCTGACTGTCGGGATCAGGTGGTCGTGATGCGACAGGAAGATGACCTGCGTCTTTTCGCTCAGCCTTGCCAGGGCGTGCAGGCCGGCGGCCGAACGCGCATCGTCGAAATTGATGAACAGGTCGTCGGCGATGAACGGCAAGGCATTCGCCTGCTCCAAATGCATCTCCAGGGCCGCCAGGCGCAGCGCCAGAAACAGCTGGTCGCGCGTGCCGTCGCTCATGCCGGACACGCCGACGAGCACATCGTCGTGACGCTGTCCCTCGAGGGTCATCGGCTGCCTGTCGAAGTCGACCAGCAGGCGTTGAAACGAACCGAGCGTCAATTGCGAAAATATTTCGCCGGCACGGGCCAGCATCGGCCCCTGCTTTTGCTCGCGGTAGCGTTCGATCGACCAGCGCAGGAGGCGACCGGCCGTGGCGACCTTGACGAAGCGCTCGCTGGCGTCGGTCATCCGGGCCAGTGCTTCCTGGCGCATGGCTTCGGCCTGGGCAGCGCCTGCGGAACCCTCGATGTCGTCCAGGGTGCGCCGTGCGGTTGCCAGTTCGGCCGACAAGGCAGCCTGCCGGTTGACGGTGGCCGACAGGTCGTCGTTGATCTGCTCCAGTTCGGCCGTGATGCGGCCCAGGTCGGCTGCATCGACCTCGGCTTCGATCTCCGGCCGCGACAGGCCGTCGCCACCCTGCAGCAGGCTGGCCTGCGCCTTTGCAAGCTCGGCCTGGATCGCCCGCCGCGCATCGCTGCGCTCGATGCAGCGCGCCAGTTCTGCGGTCGAAGCGACACCGGCACGATCCATCATCGGCTGCAGCGTCGCCGTGGCTTTCCGGATCGCTTCCCCGGCCTGCGCCACCTGCTTTTGCGCGATGCGCAGCATTTCGGCCAGGCGCACCGACTCCTGCTGCGCCTGCTGCGCCGGCGCGAGCCGGCTTGCCAGCGTCCTGGCGATCTGCTCGGCGGGCAGCGCCAGCAATGCCGGCGCCACCGCTTGCGCCAGCTGCTGCGCTGCTTCGGCAAATCGCGCCAGATCGTCCTGCATCGCATCGATGCGCTCGAGGCGAATGATGCGGATCTTGCCAAGCCTGCTTTCGATTGCGTCGAGCAGTTCCAGCGCGCCCGTGACGGTGCCCAGCGTGCTCTGTTGGGCCAGGCCCGCCTTGTCCAGCGCAGCGGCCCACGCCGCATCCCACCGCTGCATCTGCGCGCCGGCTTGCAGGACCGCTGTCGCCAGCGGTGCGGCCAGCGCCTGCGCCGCCCCGAGCTGCTCGCCCAGGGCGGCATGGCGCACCTGTTGCGCGTCATGTTCGGACAGGGTGGCGTCGGCCCGTGCGCAGAGCAGTCCCGGTTTTTCATCGGCCGTTGCGTCCTGGCCTGCCGCCCGCAACGCGGCGGCCAGCTCTTCCGCGGCGCCCGTGATGGTCTGCCTGACTGCGTCCCGGGACGCCAGCGCGTCGCCCACGGTGGCCGCACAGGCCAGCGCCTTCTGCAGCGACGCCATCCATCCGGCGACCATGTCGAGCGCCATGCCGGGCACACCGATGTCGTTGCTTAACATCTCCCAGCGCCGGTCGAATGCTGCAAGCGCCTGCGCGGCATTGCGTGCATGCCCGGCTGCTTCGTCCTGCCGCAAGGCGGCCCGTTCGCGCTCGTGGCTCAGGGCCTGGAGTTCGGTCGCTTCCTCGACATTGTCGAGCCGCTTGTCCGAAGCGGCGTCAGCATCCTGCATGGCCGCCTCCAGCGGTGCGGTGCCGGCAGCCACGCTCGTCGTCGCCTGCTTGATCGCTTCCCAGGCAGCGCTGCGGGCGGCGCGCGCGCGCACCACGTCGTCCTGCGTGACCGGATGATGCAGCGCCTCGAACTGTGCAATGGCCAGGGCGATGCGTTCGATGTCGGCATTCTGGTCGGTGAGCCGTTTGCCGGCCGAACTTGATTCGGCCTCCCGCAGCTGACGTTCCTGCAGCAGGCGGGCAATGGTCTCGGCGCCCGGCTGCTGCACCCGTGACAGGTCGGCTTCTGCTGTGCACCAGCGGCCCAGGGACTGCATTGCCTGGGCGAGCGCTTCACGGGCCTTGCTCACCAGCCGATCCTGCGCCTGCGACACGCCTTGCGGGTCGCCCAGCGCGCGGGCCGCGGCCAGTGCAGCGCGCAACGCTGGCGGGAGTTCGCGCAGGCTGATGCGGCCGAGCCGCTCCTCGATCGCTGCGATTTCATCGGCCTTGGTGCGTTGCGCCTGCCGCGCCGCATGCAGGCTCTGCTCGACAGCGCCGCGCTCCAGCATCAACTGGTCCAGTTCGCGCCGCACCAGTGTCGACGGCAGGCGCCTGCGCAGCGTTGCTTCGTCGCCGGCGGCCCAGGACAACTGCTCGCAGGCGTCGATGACGTCCTTCCACAGCAGGTCGATCTCGGCCTGGCGTCGCACGATGTCGCGGGCATGCGCGCCGTAGAGCAGCCGCTGGTTTTCCAGCGCCTCGACCTCGGCGGTGCGCGCCAGTATGGTGTCATCGAGTTCGACGGCCGCCAGCGACGCCGTCAATGCCGTCACTTCCTCGCTGCGCAAGCCGAGCAACTGGCTCGCCTGGGCGATGTCGATTTCGGCCGCCGCCAGGAGTGCCTGGGCGTCGGCAGGCAGGGCGACGACGTTTTCCAGGGCTGCCAGCTGCGCCTCGCATTCCTTCAGGGCGGTGCAGAACGGCCTGACCCGGCGGATCCGCTCGATCAGGTTGCGCTTGCTCTGCAACGCACTGCGAATCGCCACTTCCGCCTCGATGGCGTCGCCAAGCGCCACGACCCTGGCGCTGGCGTCGCTCCAGGACCGGGTACGCACGGTGGCGTCCTTAAGCGCCGTCGTCGCTTTTTCCAGCGCGTCGGCGGCGATGTAGTACTCGCGGTCCTTGGCGTGGCGTGACCCCCAGATGCGCTCGCCCTCCTCGGCATAGGCGTCGCGGATCTTGCCGAGGCCGGCCACGCCTGCGGCCGACTGGAACAGGATCTGGCCGACGCTGTCTTCCGCATTGAGAATGCTGTTGCCGCCCTTGATCAGGCGTGCATGGTCGAGCCCGAACATCTGATCGAAGAACGTGCGGTCGGCGGTGCCAAGAAACGGCGCCAGGCAGCTCTCGGCCAGCGCCGCATCGAGCGGCGAACGCAACGACTGGCGCGGCGCCTTGGCGCGGTGAAATTCCAGCGTCGCCGTCGCATTGGCCACGGTTGCGCCGAGCCGCAGCGTGCTCAGCGGGTACTTGAAGCCATGCACCGAGCGGGTCGGAATGCCGAAGAGCAGGTCCGAGATGGCGCTGCGCAGGGTCGATTTGCCCGCTTCGTTGGCGCCGACGATCAGGTGGAAATCCTGCCTTGCAGTGGGCAGATCGATGGCCGTATCGGAGAATTTGCCGAACTTGATGAGTTGCAGTCGATTCAGGCGCATGGGGTTTCTATTCTGCCCTGGCCAGGTGGGCGATCAGCCCGGGGCGCACGTCTTCAATGAGGCGCGTTAGGTCGCCGCTACGGATGTCGTTGAAGTAGGCGACGGACGTCTGGAGTTCGATCGGCGCCTTCGTTACCAGCGGCAGCAGATCGTCGCGCAGCGCCTTGAGGAATTCCGGATCGTTGTGGGCTTCCTGCAGGATCGCCTGCAGGTCGGCCAGCGCATCGGCCCGGTCTGCCACGGCCTGGCCGTCGTCGATGCCCTCGGTGCTGATCACCACCTTCTCGACCCAGACCCGGTCTGCGCCGAGCGCCGCCACCAGCGCCAGAACTTCGGCCCGCAACTGCCGCTCCAGGCCGAACAGCTCGCCGTGCGCCGCGGTCCTGCCGACGATGTTGATGCGCAGTGCCGAGGGAATCCCGGCCGGGCTGGCATCGACGTGCGCCGCGAGTGCCGCGCCGATGCAACCCACCACATCGTTCATGGTCTGGCAGCCGGCTGCATCGACCTCGGCGGCATGCCAGCGCAGCACGTCGACGAACAGCCGCTCGGTATGCGTCACGCCGGTCTCGTCGGCGGTGACGACCACGGCGCCGCGCGGCCCGAGTTCGCGCACGCTGCGTCCCTGCAGGTTGCCCGGGAAAACCACCGTCGATGCACCCTGGTAGAGCTGGTATTCATGCACATGGCCGAGCGCCCAGTAGTCGTATCCCTTTGCATGCAACTCGAGCAGGCTGCAAGGCGCGTAGTTGGGATGGGCGCTGTTGCCTTCCAGCGCCGTGTGCAGCACGCCGATGTTGAGCATGCCGGCCACCGGCGGCGGATAGCCGGTCACCAGGTTCTCCGTCGTGGCGGCATCCTTGAAGCTGCGCCCGTGCAGCGCGACCTTCAGTCCGGCGTGCCTGAAGGTGGAGCACGCGCGGTGTTCGAAGACGTGGACGTTGTCGGGCAGGTTGAGCTTCTTGGTCATCTCGCTGGCGGCGTCGTGGTTCCCGAAGAGCAGGTAGACGGCAATGCCGGCCTTCTTCAGGCGACCCATCTCCTTGCAAAAGAAGATGCCGGTGTTGTGGTCCTTCCAGCTGCCGTCGTACAGGTCGCCGGCGATGATCATGAAGTCGGCTGCCAGTTCGATCGTCTCGTCGACCAGGTTGGAAAAAGCGGAGCGGGTGGCGGTGCGCAGCAGCTCCACCGGTGCGTCCGGGTAGGCGGTCAGTCCCGTCATCGGACTGTCGAGATGGATGTCAGCGCAATGAACGAATTTCACGATTACCCTTTTTGCAAGCGTCGCCTCGCACGCATCGAGCGCGCAGGCGCCTGATTGTTTTGCTGGTTCTGATCCGCGCAGCCTGCCCGTGCCGTCGTCCGTGGCGGCCATGGCGTTTCGGGAAAATCCTGGACCGGCATGCCGCGCGCGCCGGGATTGGCCAAACGTATATCCGGCCACGCATTGGTCAATGATACGTCGCCGCCCGGTTCATGCGGCAGACCTGCCGCTTGTCGGACAGGATACCGCGCCGATCTGTTTGTGGAACGAAAACATTGTCGGCGTGTCACAAGGCGTACCACTCACCACTTCGACCGGCAACGCCGCGGGGCTACAAGCAGCAGCCCGGCGTCGTGCGGCTTTCCCCCATGACCCAGCTTGTATCGGCCCGGGAGCTTGCGTTGGCCAGCAAGCCTTATCCCAACGACAGTACCGAATACCGTTCAGCACGCATGGCGCTGCTGGAGGAAGAGATCGAACTGAGGCGCCACATCGAGCGGGTCGCCGCGCAACGGCGCGCCTTGCCGCCGGGCGGCGAAGCGCGCGACTATGCTTTCAACGATGAAGAAGGCAACACGCTCTGCATGGCCGACCTGTTCGGAAGCCATGACACGCTGGTGACCTATTTCTGGATGTACGGACCCGAGCGCAAACAGGCCTGCCCGATGTGCACGTCGTTTCTCGGCGCGATCGACATTCCTTCCCGGGATATCTCCCGGCGCGTCGCCATTGCAGTCATCGGCCGCTCGCCGGTGGCGCGCCAGCTGGCCTATGCACGCCAGCGCGGCTGGGCGAACCTGACGTTCTATCAGACGGTCGGCGACGACTTTGCACGCGACTACCGCGGCCTTGCGGACCCCCTATGTCAGCCTAGTTGTCGCCTCTAAATTTCAGTGATTGACCAATAGAGGCCACAATGACGAAGTCGTACTCAGCAGCATT
>JANXSS010000408.1 GCA_025356535.1 Herminiimonas sp. | reverse complement strand
GCTGCGCCAAGAGATCGCCGCCCGCGGTGGCCGCCCGATCGAGGTCATCGAGGGACCCCTGATGGACGGCATGAACGTCGTCGGCGACCTGTTCGGCTCGGGCAAGATGTTCCTGCCGCAAGTCGTGAAGAGCGCGCGCGTCATGAAGAAGGCGGTGGCGCATCTGCTCCCCTTCATCGAGGCGGCTAAGGAGCCCGGCGCACGCGGCAAGGGCAAGATCATCATGGCCACCGTCAAGGGCGACGTGCACGATATCGGCAAGAACATCGTCTCGGTAGTCTTGCAGTGCAATAACTTCGAAGTGGTCAACATGGGCGTGATGGTGCCCTGCTCCGAAATCCTGGCGCGCGCCAAGGCCGAGAATGCCGACATCATCGGCCTGTCCGGCCTGATCACGCCGTCATTGGAAGAGATGGCGTATGTGGCGAAAGAGATGCAGCGCGACCCGTATTTCCGCGGCCTGAAGATGCCGCTCCTGATCGGCGGCGCCACCACCTCGCGCGCGCACACGGCGGTGAAGATCGCGCAGAACTACGACGGCCCGGTGGTGTACGTGGCCGACGCCTCGCGCTCGGTGTCGGTTGCGCAGTCGCTATTGACACCGGAGCAGCGCGACCAGTACATCGAGGAGATCGCGCTCGACTACGAACGCATCCGCATCCAGCACGCCAACAAGAAGGCAGTACCGCTCCTGACGCTGGCGCAGGCGCGCGAGAACCGTGCCCGGCTCGATTTCACCGGCGCGGCCGCACCCGTCAAGCCGAAGTTCATCGGTCGCCGGGTCTTCAGGAATGTCGACCTGGGCTTGCTGGCGCAGTACATCGACTGGGGGCCGTTCTTCCAGACCTGGGACCTGGCCGGGCCGTATCCGGCGATCCTGACCGACCCGGTGGTGGGCGAGTCGGCGAGCAAGGTCTTCGAGGAAGGCCAGGCATTGCTGAAAAAAGTCGTCGACGGCCGCTGGCTGTCGGCCAATGGCGTCGTGGCGCTCCTGCCGGCAAACAGCGTCAACGACGACGACATCGAGGTGTATACGGATGAGAGCCGCACCGAGGTGGCCTTCACCTATTACGGCCTGCGCCAGCAAACCGTCAAGCCGGTCATCGACGGCGTCGCGCGCGCCAACCAGTGTCTGGCCGACTTCATTGCACCGAAATCGTCCGGCATTGCCGACTACATCGGCCTGTTTGCAGTGACTGCCGGCATCGGCATCGAGAAATACGAGAAGCGCTTCGAGGATGCCCACGACGATTATTCGTCGATCATGTTGAAGTCGCTTGCCGACCGGCTGGCCGAAGCCTTTGCCGAGCAACTGCATGAACGGGTGCGCACCGACCTGTGGGGGTTTGCCGCCGACGAGTCGCTGGGCAAGGCCGAACTGATTGCGGAAACCTACCGCGGCATCCGTCCGGCGCCGGGCTATCCGGCCTGCCCGGAACATACGGTCAAGGCCGAGATGTTCCGCGTTCTGCAATGCGAGGAAATCGGCATGCAGCTCACCGAATCGTTCGCCATGTTTCCCGGTGCGGCCGTCTCGGGGTTTTACTTCGCGCATCCGCAATCGAAGTATTTCAGCGTCGGCAAGATCGGCGAGGATCAGGTCGACGACATGGCGCGTCGCCGCGGTGTAGCGCGGCCCGATATCGAGCGCTGGCTGGCACCGAACATCGGCTAGAGCAGATTTCGAAATGGTGTTTGCGTG
This sequence comes from Herminiimonas sp., assembly GCA_025356535.1. Classification (GTDB taxonomy): domain Bacteria; phylum Pseudomonadota; class Gammaproteobacteria; order Burkholderiales; family Burkholderiaceae_D; genus JANXSS01. The sequence continues at coordinate 11,098 of JANXSS010000408.1, read as the reverse complement.
ATGTGTAGCGATTCGGGCCGCAGCGCAAGGCGCAGGTAGCGCCGTGTAGCGGGCTACACCAGCGCGCTGCAACGCCGCAATGTGGTTCGAAGCGGTGCGTAGCGCGCGTATGCCATTACGAAATCTGCTCTAAGGGCCGCGCTGCCGGCTTGCCGGACACCGCAAGGGCGGCGGCAGCCGTCGCTGCGCGGGTTTGGTCTGGCTATGCCGGTGACTGCACGGAACTGTTTGCATCCGCCACCAGGCGATGGGTGCGCGGCACCGGGGTCTCGATGTCGTGTACGGTGGCCGTGTTTCCTGCGGCCGCAGCGTGGGGCGCCAGGTCGCGGGTTGCAATGCCTTGCATCGGCGAGGGCGGCATTGTCTGCGGAACGGTTTCTCCATTGCCCCGCACGGTCGCTGCGCAGCGCATGCCAAACGCGGCGGCTGTCACCGACAGGCCGACCGTCACCAATGCTGCGCTGGCGACCCATTCCAGCGAGGACGCAAGATCATGCCCCGCTTCATATCCGGAGGCACGCTCCCGTATTACCGGTATGACTGCCATGATGGCGCCACTGCCCAGTGCGGTCATGCCGGTTGCAAATACGGCGTTTTCAAGGCGGGCGCGCCGTGCAACCGGGTCGGTCGGCAGGCGCAGCGCTGCGGCCATGCGGTTACGGATTCCCGCAGTGGGTGCCGCTGGCGGCGCGATTGCCGGCTCCGGCGGCATGGCTGGCAAGTCGTTCTGCAAGCCCTGTGGCGCAGTCCGGGCGTTGGGGGAAACGATGGCGATGGAACGGGGCATGGGCAGCTCGTCGAAGAAACAATCGGGACTCGCCTTTTAACTGCAGACTGGCAAAGCGCTGGCCTCTGACTTTAACGAAATGCCCGGGCAAGTCGGACCTGGCCGCGAAGAATGATTCAAAATTACGTTGTCATTTATTCATGTTTTTGCAAGGGTGCTTCTACCAGGCTTCTGGCAAGCAACACGATCGCCTCGAAGGTCTGCGCCCGTCGGTTGGCAGGGCCTTGCATTAAGCGATATAACGCGCTTTTTGCTGTTCTTTTTCAAACGCGCAACATTATGATTCTGTTATTCTTGCCGCGAATAATTATTGGTGGTTGAACCCGATGTGCAAGCGGTTTTTGCCTGCGCGGGGTTGCCACCGGCACGGAAAAAAATCACGATGCGCCTGAAACTCGAAACACCGAAAACCCACACCGGTAAATTTTTCGTCATTGTCATCAGCGTCGTGCTGACACTGGTTGCCGTGCTGCTGGTCTCGAATTTTTCATCCTGTGAAAAAAAGGTAAAACAGGACATTCCACGGCTGTATGCGGTTGCCGATACCCAGTTCGAGCGGTCGATGAGCGTGCTGCTCGGCCCGGCCATCGTCGGCGGCAACAAGGTCGAACCCTTGCTCAATGGCGAACAGATCTTTCCCGCGATGTTGAAATCCATTCGGGAGGCAAGGCGCAGCATCAATCTCGAAACCTACATTTATTGGTCTGAGGAAATCGGCAACAAGTTTGCCGATGCGCTGGCCGAGCGGGCCCGCGCCGGCGTGAAGGTGCATGTGCTGGTCGACTGGGTCGGCAGCAGCAAGATGGATGCCGATGCGATCCGGCGCATGAAGGATGCCGGCGTGCAGTTCGAGCAGTACCATCCGCTGCGCTGGTATTCGCTTGGCCGCATCAACAACCGCACCCATCGCAAGCTCATGATCGTCGACGGCGCAATCGGCTATACGGGCGGCGTCGGCATTGCCGCCGTCTGGACCGGCAATGCGCAGGACCCCGAACACTGGCGCGATTCGCATTTCCGCATCGAAGGCCCGGTGGTGTCGCAGATGCAGGCGGTCTTCATGGACAACTGGATCAAGACCACCGGGCGGGTGCTGCACGGCCCGGATTACTTCCCGCTGCTGCAGCCGGCCGGCAATCTGGCGGCCCAGACGTTTTCCAGCTCGCCTTCCGGCGGCACGGAAAGCATGCACCTGATGTACATGCTGGCCTTTACCGCGGCGCGCCAGTCGATCTACATTTCCAGCGCCTATTTCGTGCCGGACGAGCGCACCCGCGACACCCTGATGGATGCCTTGAAGCGCGGCGTCAAGCTGAAGATCGTCATGCCGGGGCCGCATACCGATGCGGAGACGGTGCGCAGTTCCTCGCGCGGCATGTGGGGTCCGCTCTTGCAGGCCGGCGCCGAAATATACGAGTACCAGCCGACCATGTACCACTGCAAGGTGATGATCGTCGACGGCCTGCTGACCTCGGTCGGCTCGACCAATTTCGACGACCGTTCGATGCGCCTCAACGACGAAGCCAACGTCAATGTCTACGACGCGGCGTTCGCGCAGCGCCAGACGCAGATCTTCGAGGATGACATCAAACGCTCGCGCCGCATCACCTATGCGCTGTGGCAGGCGCGGCCCTGGCAGGACAAGCTGTGGGAGGAAGTGACCTCGCACCTGGGGCCGCTGCTGTAGTCAGGCAACCGGCGCGCCATCGACGAAGCGCTTCATTTCGCCCGGCGCAAACCGGATCCAGGTTTCATCCTCGGTCAAAGGCTGGGTGACGATGATGGCGACCCGGTCGCGCGGCGTGGTCACTTCGGCAAAATCCACGCTCAGGTCATCGTCGGCCAGCCGCGCCCTGGCAAACGGATGCTGGCGCACCAGGTAGTGCAGTTCGGTCGAGCAGTGCGCATACAGCGCCGTGCCATCCGAGAGCAGCAGGTTGAAGGTGCCCGACTGCGCAATGGCCGCCACCAGGTCGGCAAGCGCCGCCTGCAGCAGCGCCTGCGGTGGCGCTGCGTCACCGAAGCGGCGGCGCAACTCCTGGAGGATGAAACAGAAGGCGTGTTCGCTGTCGGTATTGCCGACCGGCCGGAACGGGCCGTCGAGCACGGGTGCAAAATCCTTCAGGTCGCCGTTGTGGGCGAACACCCAGTAGCGGCCCCAGAGTTCGCGCACGAAGGGATGGCAGTTTTCGAGTGCGACCCGGCCCTGCGTTGCCTTGCGGATGTGGGCAATGACATGTTTCGACTTGATCGGCACCTGCTTGATCAGGCGGGCGATCGGCGAGGCGGCGGCCGCTTCGTGATCGACGAAGTGCCGCACGCCCGAGCCTTCGAAAAAAGCGATGCCCCAGCCATCGTTGTGGCTGTCGGTGGTGCCGCCGCGGGTGGCGAAACCGGTGAAACTGAAGACGATATCGGTGGGCACGTTGCAATTCATGCCGAGCAGTTGACACATGGCGTACGGGTTCGGGCGGCAGGGAGCGTTACACTACCATGATGCCTGTGCACATCGGCTTAAAATCGATTCACACAGGTCCGGCCTTTCGCCTGGCGCGTGTACACTTTCAGCGCCGCCAACAGGCACTCAACTTTCACCGGAGGACCAGCGCATGCTGATCAATTGCGTTGCGTATGAAAACGGCACTCGGCTGGCCGATGTGTCGGTCGAAGACATCAGCGAATACATCCAGCGCAAGGACTGTTTCGTCTGGGTCGCGCTGAAGGAATCCGAGCCGAGCGAACTGGTGCAGATGAGCGAAGAGTTCGGCCTGCACGAGCTTGCGGTCGAAGATGCGTCGAGCGGTCATCAGCGGCCGAAGATCGAGGAATACGGCGACTCGCTGTTTGCCGTGGTGCACACGGTGGAACTGGTCAACGGCGAATTGAACGTCGGCGAACTCGATGTCTTCGTCGGCGAAAACTATGTGCTGTCGGTACGCAACCGCAGCCAGCAGGGTTTTCTGGGCGTGCGGGCGCGTTGCGAGCGCGAGCCCGAACTGCTGCGCCAGGGCCCGGCCTTCGTGCTGTATGCACTCATGGATGCGGTGGTGGACCGCTATTTTCCGGTGGTCAGTTCGCTCGAACAGGAACTCGAAACCATCGAGGAGCGCATCTTCAACAAGGGGTCGGAGCGCGCCAACATCGAGCGCCTGTACCAGTTGAAGCGCAAGGTGCTGGTGCTCAAACATGCGGTGGCGCCCCTGATGGACGCGACCGGCAAGCTCTTCGGCGGGCGCGTGCCGTCGCTGTGTTCGAACACGCAGGAGTATTTCCGCGATGTGTATGACCACCTGTACCGCATCAACACCTCCATCGATACGATTCGCGACACCATCAGTACCGCGATCCAGGTCAACCTGTCGATGGTGGCAATCGACGAGAGCGAGGTCAACAAGCGCCTGGCCGCCTGGGCCGCCATTTTTGCGGTGGCGACCGCCTTTGCCGGCATCTGGGGCATGAACTTCAAGACCATGCCGGAGTTGCAGTGGGAGTACGGCTATCCGGCGGCAATCGGCATCATGGTCTGCGTCTGCAGTTACCTGTATTACCGGTTCAAGAAATCCGGCTGGCTATAGCAATGCGCACCGGGGCGCCTGCAGTTCAGGACGCCAGCATGCTCAGCGCGACCGCTTCCGCCACCTTGATGCCGTCGACCGCCGCAGACAGGATGCCGCCGGCGTAACCGGCGCCTTCCCCGGCCGGAAACAGGCCGCGCGTATTGAGGCTCTGGCAGCCTTCGTTGCGGGTGATGCGAATCGGCGCCGAGGTGCGGGTCTCGACACCGGTCAGCACCGCATCGGCCATGGCAAAGCCGCGGATCTGCCGGTCGAACACCGGCAGCGCTTCGCGGATCGCCGCAATCACGTAATCGGGCAGCGCCGTGTTGAGGTCGCCCAGCGTCACGCCTGGCGTGTACGACGGCGTGACAGCGCCCAGTGCGGTCGACGGCCGGTCGGCGATGAAGTCGCCCACCAGCTGGCCCGGCGCATTGTAGTTTTCGCCGCCCAGCACGAAGGCGCGCGACTCCCATTGCCGCTGGAAGGCGATGCCGGCCAGCGGATGGCCGGGATAATCCGCCGGCGTGATGCCGACGACGATGCCGCTGTTGGCATTGCGCTCGTTGCGGGAGTACTGGCTCATGCCGTTGGTGACCACCCGCCCCGGCTCGGAGGTCGCCGCCACCACGGTGCCGCCGGGACACATGCAGAAACTGTAGACCGAGCGGCCGTTGGCGGCGTGATGCACCAGCTTGTAGTCGGCCGCGCCCAGGATCGCATTGCCGGCGTTGGGGCCGAAGCGGGCCGCATCGATCAGCGACTGCGGATGCTCGATCCGGAAGCCGAGCGAGAAGGGTTTCCCTTCCAGGTAGACGCCGCGCGCATGCAGCATCTCGAAGGTGTCGCGGGCGCTGTGGCCGACGGCCAGCACCACGTGGTCGGCGGCGATGTGTTCGCCACCTGCCAGCATCACGCCGCGCATGCGGCCGTCGACGATGTCGAGATCCTCGACCCGGCTCTGGAAGCGGAACTCGCCGCCCAATGCCTCGATCGAGGCGCGCATCTTCTCCACCATCTGCACCAGCCGGAAAGTGCCGATGTGGGGTTTGCTGACATACAGGATTTCTTGCGGCGCATTGGCTTTCACGAATTCCATCAGCACCTTGCGGCCGTAGTGCTTCGGGTCCTTGATCTGGCTCCACAGCTTGCCGTCCGAAAAAGTACCGGCGCCGCCCTCGCCGTACTGCACGTTCGACTCCGGATGCAGCTCACGCTTGCGCCAGAGGCCGAAGGTGTCCTTGGTGCGCTCGCGCACCGACTTACCGCGCTCCAGGATGATCGGCCGAAACCCCATCTGCGCCAGGATCAGGCCGGCAAAAATGCCGCACGGACCGGTGCCGATGACGATCGGACGCCTGGCCAGGCCGGCCGGCGCGTGGGCGACGAAATGGTAGCTGGTGTCAGGGGTGGGACCGACCGTCCGGTTGGCCTTCATGCGCGCGAGAACCGCCGCCTCGTCGGTCACGGTGACGTCGACGCTGTAGATCAGGACGATCGCCGACTTCTTGCGGGCGTCGTAGCTGCGCTTGAAGATGGCCAGCGACAGCAGGTCGGCAGGTTCAAGTCCCAATCGTGCCAGCACTGCGGCCGGCAGGTCCGCTTCGACATGGTCGAGCGGCAGTTGTATATCGGTCAATCGCAACATGCTGAAAAATCCGGGGCGGGGAGTCGGCGCCGGCGGGCCGGCAAGCGCGTCATTCTACCGCCACTGCAGGCAGCGGTTGCAAGGCAGCGGAAGCAGACGGCTCAAAGGCTGAAACAAGGCCGGCAATGTGGCCTGCGGTATGTCAGGTCAGCCGCACCTGGAAGGCAGTGCGGCTGGCCGGACGCATCGGGATCAGGCGCTTCAGAAATGCAAGCGGGAGCGCAGGTCCGATTTGCCGTGCAGGGTCGCCAGCACCGTGCCGGTGGGGCTGACGGTTTCCAGGTGCACGTCGAAGCCCCACAGGCGCACGATGTGTTTCAACATCTCGTCGGTCTGCTGGGACAGCGGGCGCCGCTGGAACTGGGTGTGGCGCAGCGTCAGCGCGCGGTCGCTGTGGGTGTTGACCGACCAGACCTGGATGTTCGGCTCGCGGCTGCCGAGGTTGTACTGCTCGGCCAGTTGCGAGCGGATGTAGCGGTAGCCGTTTTCGTCATGGATTGCCGAGATCGTCAGCTTGTCGGCCTTGTCGTCATCCAAGACGGAAAAGAAATGGAAATCGCGGATCAGTTTCGGCGACAGGTATTGCGCGATGAAGCTCTCGTCCTTGAAATTGCGCATCGCGAAGTCGAGCGTCTTGCGCCAGTCGCTGCCGGCGATGTCCGGAAACCAGGCGCGGTCCTCGGCGGTCGGTTCCTCGCAGATGCGGCGGATGTCGCGCATCATCGCAAAGCCCAGTGCGTACGGATTGATGCCGCTGAAATGGTTGCTGGTCACCAGCGGCTGATAGACGACGTTGGTATGGCTTTGCAGGAACTCCATCATGAAGCCGTCGCCGACCACGCCCTCGTCGTAGAGCTGGTTGAGGATGGTGTAATGCCAGAAGGTGGCCCAGCCTTCGTTCATGACCTGGGTCTGCCGCTGCGGATAGAAATACTGCGAGATCTTGCGCGAGATGCGCACGATCTCGCGCTGCCAGGGCTCCAGGAGCGGCGCCGATTTCTCGATGAAGTACAGCAGGTTTTCCTGTGGCTCGGACGGGAAGCGCTCGGTCTTGGCCAGCGCCACGGCCTCGTCGCGGCGCGGCACGGTGCGCCAGAGATCGTTGACCTGCGACTGCAGGTAGGCTTCGCGCTCTTTTTGCCGCGCGGTTTCCTCGATCAGCGACAACTTGGCCGGACGCTTGTAGCGGTCCACGCCATAGCTTTGCAGCGCATGGCAGGAGTCGAGGAGGAGTTCGACCGCTTCGACGCCATGGCGGCGCTCGCATTCGGCGATGTAGTTCTTGGCAAAGACCATGTAGTCGATGATCGCATCGGCATCGGTCCAGGTGCGAAACAGGTAATTGCCCTTGAAAAAAGAGTTGTGGCCGTACGCCGCATGCGCGATCACCAGCGCCTGCATGGTCAGGCTGTTTTCTTCCATCAGGTAGGCGATGCAGGGATTGGAATTGATGACGATTTCATAGGCCAGTCCCATCTGGCCGCGCTTGTAGCTTTTTTCGGTCGACAGGAAATGCTTGCCGAACGACCAGTGGTTGTAGGACACCGGCATGCCCACCGATGCGTAGGCATCCATCATCTGCTCGGCGGTGATGATCTCGAGCTGGTTCGGATAGGTATCGAGACCGAAGTTCTCGGCCACCCGGCGGATTTCGGCATGCGCCTGCTCGATCAGGTCGAACGTCCATTCCGACTGGTCGGGCAGGCGCGTCGGCGCCTGTCCCGGTACCGGCGCTGCACTCTGTAGATAAGTGGTCATCGTGGCTGCCTCGCTTTCTGCGTACCGCTCTACTTCGGCTGTTTCTTGAACAGTCCCCGAAACACCGGATAGATATCCGAGGGCGACTCGATCTTCTGCATGGCGAAATGCGGATGATGGTCCAGCACCTGCGTGTACTCCTGCCACAGGTTCTGCGGCTCGCCGTCGGTGATTTCCACGTAGGCGTAATACTGCACGGCCTGCATGACGCTGTTGATCATCAACTGCCGGCACAACACGGAATCATTGTCCCAGTTGTCGCCGTCGGAGGCTTGCGCCACATAACTGTTCCAGTCGCTGCTCGGATAGCGTTCGTGCATGACCTTCATCAGCAGATGCAGGGCCGACGACACCACCGTGCCGCCGGACTCGCGCGAATGAAAGAATTCATGCTCGTCGACTTCGGAAGCCGAAGTGTGATGGCGAATGAAGACGACTTCGATCTTGTCGTAGGCGCGCGTCAAAAACAGGTACAGCAAGATGAAGAAACGCTTGGCGGTTTCCTTCTTGCTCTCGTCCATCGAGCCGGAGACGTCCAGGATGCAGAACATCACCGCCTGGCTGGACGGCTTCGGCACCTTGATGCGATTGCTGTAGCGCAGATCGAACGGATCGATGAACGGTATCGCATTGATGCGGGTGCGCAGCGAATGGATCTCGGCTTTCAATCGCACCACATGCGGATCGTTTTCCGGCGACTTCAACAGCAGCGTCGCCAGTTCCTCTTCCGCTTCGACGAGGCGCCGGCGCGAACCGCTGCCGACCGCAATGCGCCGGCCGAGTGCGCCACGCAACGAGCGCAACACGTGGATGTTGGAATTCGTGCCGGAGGTGTTGTAGCCGGCGCGCTGGTTGCGATATTCCGACGTGGATGTGAGCTGCGTCTTGGTCATGTTCGGCAGTTCGAGATCCTCGAAGAAGTAATTCATGAATTCTTCGCGGGTCAACTCGAAAGCGAAATCATCCTGGTTGCTCTGCTCGCTATTGCCGGCCTTGCCGCGGCCGCTCCCGGCGCCGCTTTTCGGACGCTGGACGCGGTCGCCTTTCAGGTATTCCGAATTTCCCGGCAATACCTTTTCCCACACACCGCCACTGGTGTGACCGAAGCTCGGTTCGCTGGTGTCCTTCACCGGAATCGAAATCTTTTCACCGCTTTCGATATCGGTGATCGAACGCCCCTTGATGGCGCGCGTTACCGCATCCTTGATCTGACCCTTGTGACGTTGCAAAAACCGTTCACGGTTGATCGCGGACTTGTTCTTGCCTTGCAGTCGCCGGTCGATAAGATATGACAAATTGCCTCCTGCCCGTATTTGGCCTGGCGCCGGATTGCCCCCGGCGCCGCACCACACCCGCGCTCCCTTCAGTTCGTATCATCACCTGCGCTTGCCCGGGCGCATGCGCCCGGTGGTGCAGCATCCCGCCTCAGGATGACTTGCGCACGCGCAGGTACCATTCGCACAGCAGTCGCACCTGCTTAGGCGTGTAACCCTTCTCCACCATGCGGGCGACGAACTCCTGATGCTTGTGCGCGTCATCTGCGCTGGCCTTGGCATTGAATGAAATTACCGGCAGCAGTTCTTCAGTGTTGGAGAACATTTTCTTTTCGATGACGGTGCGCAGTTTTTCATAACTGGTCCAGGCCGGATTCTTGCCCGCATTGTGCGCCCGTGCCCGCAACACGAAATTGACGATCTCGTTGCGGAAATCCTTCGGGTTCGAAATGCCGGCCGGTTTCTCGATCTTTTCCAGTTCGTTGTTCAGCGCATTGCGGTCGAAACTCTCGCCGGTGTCCGGATCGCGGAATTCCTGGTCCTGGATCCAGAAGTCGGCAAAGGTGACGTAGCGGTCGAAGATGTTCTGACCGTACTCCGAATAGCTTTCCAGGTAAGCGGTCTGGATCTCCTTTCCGATGAATTCGACGTAACGCTGCGCCAGGTATTCCTTTATGTACGCATAATATTTTTGTTCGGTTTCAGCCGGAAACTGCTCGCGCTCGATCTGCTGCTCCAGCACATACAGCAGGTGCACCGGATTTGCCGCCACTTCGGTATTGTCGAAGTTGAAGACCTTCGACAGGATCTTGAAGGCGAAGCGGGTCGACAGGCCGTTCATGCCTTCGTCGACGCCGGCATAGTCGCTGTATTCGTGCATCGACTTCGCCTTCGGATCGGTATCCTTCAGGTTCTCGCCGTCGTAGACCTGCATCTTGGAGAAAATGCTGGAGTTTTCCGGCTCCTTCAGGCGCGAGAGAATGGCGAACTGCGCCATCATCTTCATCGTGCCCGGCGCGCAGGATGCCTGCGACAAGGAGGAGTTGCGCAGCAGCTTGTCGTAGATCTTGATCTCGTCGGACACGCGCAGGCAATACGGCACCTTGACGATGTAGATCCGGTCGAGGAAGGCTTCATTGTTCTTGTTGTTGCGGAAGGTCTTCCATTCGGACTCGTTCGAGTGCGCCAGGATCACGCCGTCGAACGGTATCGCGCCGAAACCTTCGGTGCCCTTGAAGTTGCCTTCCTGCGTGGCGGTCAGCAGCGGATGCAGCACCTTGATCGGCGCCTTGAACATCTCGACGAATTCCATCAGGCCCTGGTTGGCCAGGCACAGGCCGCCGGAATAGCTGTAGGCGTCCGGATCGTCCTGCGAATATTCCTCGAGCTTCCTGATGTCGACCTTGCCGACCAGGGAAGAAATGTCCTGGTTGTTTTCGTCGCCCGGCTCGGTCTTGGAAATCGCGATCTGTTTCAGGATCGAGGGATAGCGCTTGACCACCCGGAACTGGTTGATGTCGCCGTTGAATTCATGCAGCCGCTTGACCGCCCACGGACTTGGAATCGTGCGCAGGTAGCGGCGCGGTATGCCGTAGTCTTCTTCCAGGATGGAGCCGTCTTCGAGTTCATTGAACAGGCCAAGCGGCGACTCGTTGACCGGCGAACCCTTGATCGAATAGAACGGAATGTGTTCCATCAGCGACTTGAGCTTTTCGGCAATGGACGACTTGCCGCCGCCCACCGGCCCCAGCAGATACAGGATCTGCTTGCGTTCTTCCAGGCCCTGCGCCGCATGACGAAAGTAAGCAACGACCTGCTCGATGACTTCCTCGGTGCCGTAGAACTCGCGAAACGCCGGATAGATCTTGATGACCTTGTTGGCGAAGATGCGCGAGAGGCGCGAATCGTGACGGGTATCGACCAGTTCCGGGTCGCCGATTGCAGCGAGCATGCGCTCGGCGGCGCTCGCATAGGCGATCCGGTCCTTCTTGCAAATCTCCAGGTATTCCTGGAGCGAATATTCTTCTTCCCGGGTACGTTCGTACCGTGCTGCATAGTTATCAAAAATCTTCATGTG
>JANXSS010000263.1 GCA_025356535.1 Herminiimonas sp. | reverse complement strand
TGCTGGGCCAGGCCGAAGAAATCATCGACCAGTACCAGGGTCCGACGGCCGACCTGTTTCGCGAGATCATGCTGGGCTGGTGGGCGCGGGTGGGTGACACCAAGCTGTCGGGCATCACCAAGCTGATCATGGCCGAATCCGGGAATTTTCCGGAAGTCGCCCGGTTCTATCACGAGGAAGTCATCAGCCGCGCCGACCGCATGGTGCGCCGGCTGCTCGAGCGCGGCATGTCACGCGGCGAATTTCGCAGCGTCGATGCAGTGCAGGCGACGAATGTCATCATCGCGCCGGTGTTGATGCTTATGATGTGGAAACATTCATTCAATGCCTGCCGGCCCGAGTCGATCGCGCCGCAGGAGTACCTGCGCTGCTTCCTGGACCTGATCCTGAACGGCCTTGCGGCGCCGGCCTCCACCGGCACCGTCCTGACCGGCACTGTCCCAACGAGCACTGTCCCTACGAGCACTGTCTAAACCAACACTGTCCAAACCAGCACTGTCCAAACCAGCACTACTTGAGAAACCTGCCCGTCATCATGCGTAGAACCCGTCTCTTCTGGATCCTCCTGGCCCTCGTCCTGATTGCAGCGGCGGTCGGCACCACCGTGCTGCGCACGATGCGCGCGCCGGCCTCGCCTGGCGGCAATGCAGCCGTGGCCGGCGCGGCCAATGCGGCAGGCACCGTCGCCCCATCCGGCGCGCCGGCAACCGTCGAACTGCTGGCCAGCGACATCACCATCGTCAAGACACGCGACCTGCGCCAGGTGCTGCCGCTGTCGGGCGCGCTGCGGGCCGTCAATCAGGCAGCCGTCAAGGCGCGGGTTGCCGGCGAAGTGCGCGAGGTGCTGGTGCGCGAAGGCGAGACCGTCCAGCCCGGCCAGGTGGTCGCGCGCATGGACGTGACCGAATACAACGCCCGCGCCGCCCAGGCGCGCGGCGTGCTGGCTGCCGCCCGCGGCCAGCAGGACATCGCCACCAAGTCGCGCGACAACAATGCCGCGCTGCTGGCAAAAGGTTTCATTTCCCAGAACGCCTTCGACAATGCAGCGAGCCAGTACCAGATCGCCCAGGCGAATGTCGATTCTGCCAAGGCTGCGCTGGACGTCACGCAGAAAGCACTGGCCGACACCACCGTGCGTGCGCCGATCGGCGGCCTGGTCAGCAACCGCACGGTGCAGCCGGGCGAGAAGGTGTCGCCGGACTTCCACCTGCTCGACATCGTCGACCTGCGCCGCATGGAAATGGAGGCATCCGTGCCCACCAGTGAAATCCAGCGGGTCGTGCTCGGCCAGGAAGTGCAGCTGAGAGTCGAAGGCGTGGCCCTGCCGATGGCCGGCAAGGTCGCGCGCATCAATCCCTCGACCCAGGCCGGCTCGCGTTCGATCATCGTCTATGTCGCAGTCGACAATCCGCAGGGCCTGCTGCGCGTGGGCATGTTCGGCGAAGCGCAGTTGACACTGAACCGGCGCAGCGCCGTCCTGGCGGTGCCCGCCTCGGCCATCCAGAACGTCAACGGCGCAACCGTCGTCTATGCAGTCGAGGGCGGCGTGCTGCGCCGGGTGCCGGTCACGGTCGGCATCGCCGGCGACGACGGTGAAGGCGGCGCCGTCGAAATCACCGGCGGCCTGGCAGAAGGCGCGCAGGTGGTGCGCAACAACCTGGGCAACCTGCTGCCGGGAACCGTCGTAAGCTTTGCAAAACCGGCGGCTCCTGTCGCCACCCCGGTCACTACCCCCGTCGCCAACCGCTAAACCGAAAAACCGAAAAACGAAGGACACGGACCATGTGGTTCACACGCATCAGTATCGGCAATCCGGTGCTGGCCACCATGATGATGGTGGCCTTCGTCGTGCTCGGCCTGTTTTCCTACCAGCGCCTGCGCGTCGACCAGTTTCCCGACGTGACCTTCCCGGTGGTGGTGGTGCAGACCGAGTATCCCGGCGCCTCGCCCGAAACCATCGAGTCCGACGTCACGCGCCGCGTCGAGGAAGCGGTCAACACGATCTCCGGCATCAATGCGCTGACCTCGCGCTCCTACGAAGGCTCGTCGGTCGTCATCATCGAATTCGACCTGACGGTGGACCCGGCGCAGGCTGCGCAGGACGTGCGCGAAAAGGTCGCCCTGATCAAGTCGATCTTCAGGAAGGAAGTCAAGGAGCCGCGCATCACCCGGTATGACCCGGCCGACCTGCCGATCTTTTCGATCTCGGTTGCAAACGAGCCCGGCGCGCGCCAGCGCTCGCTGCGCGAACTGACCACGATTGCCGACCAGGTCGTCAAAAAGCGCCTGGAAAACGCCCGCGGCGTGGGCTCGGTCACGCTGGTCGGTGGCGTCAAGCGCGAGATCGACATCTATGTGAAACCCAACGAGATGGAAGCGCTCGGCATCGGCGTCGACCAGGTCATTCGCGCCATCAAGGCGGAAAACCAGGAATTGCCGACCGGCGCGATCCGTTCCCAGAGCACCGAGAAAGTGGTGCAGGTGCAGGGCCGCATCAAGAATCCGGAAGACTTCTCCCGCATCATCGTGGCGCGCCGCGGCGGCGAGCCGGTGACGCTGGCGCAGATCGCATCGGTGGTCGACGGCCAGGAAGAGCAGGAGTCGCTGGCGCTCTACAACGGCCAGCGCACCCTGGCGCTGAACGTCCTGAAGGCGCAGGGCCAGAACACGATCGAAGTCGCCGATGCATTGACGGCCGCCCTGACTGACCTGGGCCCGACCATGAAGGCGCTCTATCCGGGCGTGAAGATCGAGGTCATCAAGGATGGCGCGCGGCAGATCCGCGTCGGCGTCAAGAACGTGCGCAAGACCCTGATCGAGGGCGCGCTGCTGACCATACTGATCGTCTTCCTGTTCCTGAACTCCTGGCGCTCGACCGTCATCACGGGTCTTACCCTGCCGGTGGCGCTGATCGGCACCTTTCTGTTCATGTACATGTTCGGCTTTACCATCAACACCATCACCCTGATGGCGCTGTCGCTGTGCGTGGGTCTCTTGATCGACGACGCCATCGTGGTGCGCGAAAACATCGTGCGCCACGCCGGCATGAAGGTCAACGGCCGCTTCAAGACGCATCGCAATGCGGCACTGGAAGGCACCGCCGAAATCGGCCTGGCGGTGCTGGCCACCACCTTTTCGATCGTCGCCGTGTTCCTGCCGGTGGGCTTCATGGGCGGCATCATCGGCAGGTTCTTTCACCAGTTCGGCGTGACCGTCACCGCCGCGGTGCTGATCTCGATGTTCGTGTCGTTTACGCTCGACCCGATGCTCTCGTCGATCTGGCCCGACCCGGATGCGCATGGCAGGCAGGACAAGCCCCCCGGCCAACGCAACTGGTACGACCGCAGCATCGGCCGCGTGCTCGAAGCCTTCTCGCGCCTGGTCGACCGGTTCTCGGCGGTATATCAGCGCCTGCTGAAATGGTCGCTGGCGCACCGCAAGTCGACGCTGGCGATTGCCGTTGCCAGTTTTGCGATCGGCCTGGCCTTGCCGGTGTCGGGCCTGATCGGCAGCGAATTCGTGCCGCAGGCCGATTACTCGGAAACCGGCGTGACGTTCTTCACGCCGGTCGGCTCGTCGCTGGAATTTACCGAATCGAAGGTGCGCCAGGTCGAAGCGGTGCTGCGCGAATTTCCTGAAGTGCGCGACATCTACAGCACCGTCAACACCGGCAACGCCGCCGGCAAGAGCTATGCAACCGTCTTCATCCGCCTGATACCGCGCGCCGAGCGTACCCGCAGCACGGTGCAGATGAGCATGCCCCTGCGCGCGCGCCTGACCCGTATCGGCGGCATTACCGTCACGCATATCGGGACTCTGGACGGCGTCGGCGGCGACTCCAAGCAGATCCGCTTTTCGCTGCTCGGACCGGACTTGAAGCAACTGGCGCGCCTGTCCGACGAAGTGCAGGGCAAGCTGCGCGGCATCGGCGGCGTGGTCGACATCGATTCGAGCCTGAAGGCGCAGAAACCCACGATTTCGGTCACGCCGAAACGCGAACTCGGCGCCGACCTGGGCATCGGCGTGCAGCAGATCGGCGACGCCCTGCGGCCCCTCCTTGCAGGCGAAGCCGCCAGCACCTGGCGCGCACCGGACGACGAGAACTACGACGTCAACGTGCGCCTGGCGCCGGGCGACCGCAACAAAGCCGAGGACCTCTCGCGCCTGATGCTGACCAGCAGCCAGACCAATGCCGACGGCTCGCCGAAGATGGTGCCGCTGCGCCAGGTGGCCACCATCGAGCCGTCCTTCGGCGCCAACCAGATCAACCGGCGCGACCTCAACCGCGAAGTCGAACTGTCGGCAAACGTGGTCGGCCGCTCGGCAGGACAAGCCAGCGCCGACATCAAGAAGATGCTCGACACCGTCAGTCTGCAGCCCGGCTACCGCTACAAGATCGGCGGCTCGACCAAGAGCATGAACGAGTCGGCCGGCTACGCCCTCTCGGCCCTGCTCTTGGCAATCATCTTCATCTACATGATCCTGGCCTCGCAGTTCGCCAGCTTCCTGCAGCCCGTTGCGATCATGTCGGCGCTGCCGCTGACCTTGATCGGCGTGTTTTTGTCGCTGATGTTCTTCCGCTCGACACTGAACATGTTTTCCATCATCGGCTTCATCATGCTCATGGGACTGGTCACGAAAAACGCGATCCTGCTGGTCGATTTCACCAACCAGGTCAGGAAGACCGGCGTGGACCGGCACACGGCATTGCTGGAAGCCGCGCACGTGCGGCTGCGGCCGATCCTGATGACGACCCTGGCGATGGTGTTCGGCATGGTGCCGCTGGCCTTCGGGCTGGCCGAGGGTTCCGAGCAGCGCGCGCCGATGGGGCAGGCGGTCATCGGCGGCATCATCACTTCATCCCTGCTGACCTTGGTGGTGGTGCCGGTGATCTATACCTACCTCGATGATTTCGGCGCCTGGATCGCGCGCAAGTGGCATCGGCAGGAGGCGGCCGCCGCGCCCGCGCCGGTGCGCGGCGCGGCGGTGAACCTGTCGCCGCTGGATCGCCATCCGGATGTCTGAGCGCTGTCCGGTTCAGGAATGTGTCTTGCGCAATCCATTTCAACGATAATATGCCGGCTGCCGCAATTATCGTTTCCTGTGCGCATTTTTCCAATCTGCCCGTGAGTGTCTGTCCATGAATCTAGAAAAAGCCCGCTTCAACATGATCGAGCAGCAGATCCGTCCTTGGGATGTGCTCGACACCGATGTGCTGGACCTGCTGATGGTGGTCAAGCGCGAAGCCTTCGTGCCGCCGGCCTGTCGCAGCATGGCATTCGTCGATGCCGAAATACCGCTGCCGGGCGGCGAAAACATGCTGCAGCCGAAATTCGAAGCGCGCATCCTGCAGGAACTGACGGTGAAAAAACATGAGCAGGTGCTGGAAATCGGCACCGGCTCCGGCTACATGGCCGCGCTCCTGGCCTACAAGGCGCGCCATGTGACAACCGTCGAGATCCTGCCGGAGCTCGTCGAGCTGGCACGCGCCAATCTGTCCGCCTACGGCGTCGACAATGTCGACGTGCAGCCGGGCGACGGCGCGCGCGGCTGGCCGGTGCCGGCAGCCGGCAGCGGCAACAGCGCCGTGCAGGCGTATGACGTCATCGTGGTGTCGGGTTCCATGCCGATCCTGCCGCAGGCGCTGATGCAGCAACTAAAAATCGGCGGGCGCATGTTCGTCGTCACCGGCAGCGCGCCGGCAATGGCGGCGCAGCGGGTGACCCGCATGTCGGACATCGGCTTCGATACCGTCAAGTTGTTCGAAACCGTCATCAAGCCGCTGCGCAATGCGGTGACGCCATCCCAGTTCACTTTCTAGGAAGCCCCATGGAACATCTGACACCGCAACAGGTTGCCGACTGGGTCGCCGACAGCGCCCGCGCCGCGCCGCTGCTGCTCGACGTGCGCGAACCGTGGGAATTCGAAAAAGCGAAGATCGCCGGGTCGACGCTGTTTCCGATGTCGACCCTGGTGTCGCACATCGGCGAACTCGAGGCGCTGCAGCAAGGCGCGGACGGGCAGCCGCAGGCAATCGTCTGCATCTGCCATCACGGCGCGCGCAGCATGCAGGTGGCGACATTCCTTGAGTCGCGCGGTTTCGACAAGGTCATCAACATGACCGGCGGCATTCACGGCTGGTCGCAGCAGGTCGACGCTGCCGTGCCGACGTATTGAAGGGCTTTTGCCGCCTGTTTTTACCGCCTGCTTTTACCTCCTGTTCCTGCCTTCCGGTTTTCGCCGTACCGTCCTGAATTGAATGGATTTCCCATGCGCCCTGCCCGCCTCGCCTGCCTGATTGCCGCCTGTTTTTTTTCTGCGAACGCAAATGCAATCGACCTGATGCAGGTCTACGGCGAGGCACTGGCCAACGATGCGGTATTTGCCAGTGCCCGTTCGGCGCTGGCTGCCGGCCAGGAACGCGCCATCCAGGCACGCGCCGGCCTCTTGCCTACCCTCAATGCGGGCGGCACCTACACCCGCAACGACCAGAGCGCCTTCGGCCAGAGCCTGCATTTCACCGGCAACGCCTACCAGGTGCAGCTGACGCAACCGCTGCTGCGCGTGGCCAACTGGGAAAGCTACCAGCAGGGCAAGCTCTCCGTATCGGTCTCGGAAGCCCAGTTCGCGCAGGTCCGGCAAGACCTGATCGTGCGCGTCGGCCAGGCCTATTTCGATGTGCTGGCAGCGCAGGACGCCCTGACGTTCCTGAAGGCGCAGGAAACCGCGATCAGCGAGCAGCTGGCTTCGGCCAGGCGTAATTTCGAAGTCGGCACCGCCACCATCACCGACACCAACGAAGCGCAGGCGCGCTACGACCTGGCGATCGCCCAGCAGATCGCTGCCCAGAACGATCTCGAAGTGCGGCGCACGGCGATCCAGCAATTGACCGGCAAGCCGCCCGGCGCGATGGCGGTCCTGCGCACCGGCGTGACGCTGACGCCGCCCTCGCCGGCGGCAATCGAGCCGTGGGTTGCCAGCGCCGAGCAGGAGAATTTTTCCGTCATCGGCCAGCAACTGGCACTCGAAATCGCCAGCCGCGAAATCAAGCGCAGCCGCGCCGGTCACTACCCGACCCTTGACCTGATCGCCAGCCGTTCCCGCAGCGCCCAGAGCGGCTCCGCCTTTGCCGGTGCAAACGGCGCCGGCACCGACAATGCGATCGGCGTGCAATGGGCGATTCCCCTCTTCTCCGGCTTTGCCGTCGACAGCAAGGTCAGGGAGACCATCGCGCTGGAAGACCGCGCCCGCAACGACCTGGAAAACGCCCGCCGCACCGCGGCCCAGGCGGCGCGGCAATCGTATCTCGGTGTCAACAACGGCCTGGCGCAGGTGCGCGCGCTGCAGGCAGCCGAAGTCTCCAGCCAGTCGGCGCTCGAATCGAACCGGCTCGGCTACCAGGTCGGCGTGCGCATCAACATCGACGTGTTGAACGCGCAGCAGCAACTGTTCTCGACGCGGCGCGACCTGGCCCGGGCCCGCTACGACACCATCATGAGCAGCCTGCGCCTGAAATCTGCCGCCGGCACGCTGCGCGAAGGCGACCTGGAGCAGGTCAACATGCTGCTGACGGCAGAAGCGCCACCACCGCCGGCGCTGCTGCCGGAAAGCGTGGCGCCGGCGGCCGGCAAACCGGTGGTTGTCACGCCGCCGACCAGATCCGCGCCTGCCCCGGCCGTTGCGCCGGGCGGTGCGGCACCAGCCAGACCGGTCCAGAAAAAGCCCTGATGCACGGCCCGTGACTGGGGCCTGCCTGCGAACTAATCTTTGAAATAGAACCTGACCCCCTGAGACGCCTTGCCGACCATTCGTGTTGATATTTTGTCAACCAATGGCCGGCGCGCGGAGTGGTTTCCGCCTGCGTCCTGCTGCGCTGTCTTCCGCCAGCCGCGCCGTGCCGATACCGATGCGCGCACATGTCATTTGCCCTGTTTTCCCTTCTGCTGCAGTTCCGCTTTCGCCGGTTCGTTTTCCTCCTCACGGCATTGCTGGCGTCGGTCGCCGCTGTTGCAACCGCACAGACGGTATCTGCAACGCCGGACGCCACGTCCCCCGCCGGCCCGGCCAGTTGCGGGCCGGCAGCTGGGGGCGGCACGTGCGCAGGCGCAACCGGCGTTGCCAGCCAGGGTAACGGTGGCGGCGCCGATGTCGGTGCCGGCAATCCAATCAATGTAATTACCGGCAACAAGTACCAGCGCGAAGTCGATCTTGCGCCCCTGCCCGGGCGCCTCGGGCTTGAGATCATCCGTCATTACAACAGCGCCTACAGCAATCCGAATACCACCACCGGCATTCTCGGGCGCGGCTGGAAGCTGTCGTATGAAACCGACCTCTACCCGATCGGCAATACGATCCAGATCATGCAGGCAGATGGCAGCCGCATCATCTTCAACCGCGACCCGGCGCATCCGCAAACGTGTTCGACCGTCAATCCGGCAGAGGGCCAGTTGCGCATCGACCGCACGGCCGCCGGCGAGACCTACGTCTGGACCTGGACGAACGGCCGGAGACTGCATTTCGACGCTGGCGGCAAGCTCGTGCAGATCGTCGCGCCAACCGGCGAATTCATCAGCCTGCAGCATGATGCAAAGGGCCTGCTGGTGCAGGTCACCGATCCGCAGGGCCGCAGGTTGCACCTGCAATATGCAAACGCCCAAGGCGCGGGGAACGGTTTTCGCGGCGTGGTGGCGATCATCAGCCCGGTCGGCAGATTCGACTATGCCTACGGCAGCACGCCGCCTGCCGGCGCGACGCAGAAACCCGCCCTGGTGGCGCCGAACCTGGTGCGCGTGGGCTATCCGGATGCCGGCGCCGGCCGGCACTATCACTACGAGGATCCGCGCCATCCGGGCTACCTGACCGGCATCACGCTTGCGGGTGGCGGGCGGGCGGCCGCCGGTGCATTGCTGCGCCGCATCAGCACCTATCTGTATGACGCCCAGGGTCGCGCGGTGCTCAGCGTGCGCGGCCTGCCGGCGCGTTTGCAGACCGGACCGGACGGCACTGCATTGCAACCGGCACGGCTGGTCGACGGCACCGGCATCGGCCAGGTAACACTCGACTACAGCGCAGCGGGCATGACGGTCCTGGCAAACAGCCTCGGGCAAAAGACGACCTACCGGCATGGCATCGTCGGCGGACAATTCCGCCTGCTCGAAGTGCGCGGTGCCGGCTGCGCCAGTTGCGGCGAAGCCAACCTGCGCTACGGCTACGACACGCTCGGCCGTCAGACCAGCATGACGCGGCTCACGGCCGACGGGCAACCGATCCGGCAGACGCAGACCGCATTCGACCGATACGGCCGGCCGGTCAGGGTCAGCATCATCGACCATGTAAATGGCAAGGCAACTGCGCCCCGGCTGCAGGCACGCTACGACTATGCGCCTGGCGCTGCACCGGCACCGATTCTGATTGCCCGGCCCAGCGTGGTGCCGGGGCAGGAGCACCGGACCAGCATCGCCTACGCCGCCACGCCCGACGGCGGCCTGCAACCGGTGGAAGTTCGCGAGACCGGCCATGTGCCGACGATCGATGGCACCGCGTCGGCGCTGGTCATCAGCCGCACCATGCGCTACCGCTACGACGTGCGCGGGCAACGCATCGAGCAGGACGGCCCGCTGCAGAACGCCGCCGACAGTCCCGGTCCGGACAACAGCGACATCAGCCGCACGGAATACGATCCGAAGACCGGCCTGATGACACGCGCGATCGCGCCGGGCGGCGGCGTGACCGAGATACGCGAGCGCGACGCCGCCTTGCGCCCGAGCCTGCTGCGCACCAGCGACGGCGCGATCGCCCGCACGATTCGCATCGTCAACAACTGGCGCGGACAGCCGGAGGAAATCAGCATCGAGGCGGGCCTGGTCGTACAGGCCGCAGGGAAAAGCAAAGGCCAGGAGCCGGACCGCTTCGCAACCGATCCGGCAACCCGCATCGTCCGCACCACGCGGTATCGCCATGACGGCTTCGGCAATCTGTCCAGCATCGAACAGGCCGGCAACCGCATCACGCGGTTGCGCTACGACGGCGCCGGCCGGCTGATCCAGCGCACCCGGCCGGATGGCAGCAGCAGCGTGGTGCGGCAGGATACCGAAGGCAGGGTTGGCCGGCAGTCGGAATTTGTCGACGAGAATCCGACACCGGATGCGCTGCTGGCCAGCACCGCGTTTCATTACGACGAGGCCGGCCGCCTGACCAGCAGCGACGATGCATTCGGCCTGCGCAGCCGGTTGCGCTACGATCGCTCGGGCCGGATTTCGGAGGTCGACGATGCGCTCGGCACGACCAGCCGCTTCACCGGCGACATCGACGGCCTGCTGCAGGCGCGCACCGATGCCGCCGGCACGCCAGATGCGGCAACCACCGGCTTTGGTCACGACGCGCACGGCCAGCCGGTCCTGAGCACGGACGCAAACGGCGTGACCACGCAGACACGCCATGACGACTTCGGCCGCAAGGTCGCCGAGATCAGTCCGGACCGCGGCGTGACCCTGTACCGGCACGATGCAGCAGGCCGGGTGATCGCCCGCATCGACGAGAGCCAGACCACGACCCGCTACACCTATGACCATGCGAACCGCCTGGTTGCGCTGGGTGCGGACAAACAACCAGCTCTGGTGCAATACCGTTACCTGGGCCAGCAGTTGAGAGAAGTCGTCGCCACGACCGACGGCAAGCCCGACCATGCGACCGAACGCACGACCTACGAAGTCGATGCGCTTGGACGGGTGATACAGGAGCGGCAATGGATCGGCAGGCTCGACGGCGAGGCGGGCGGTGCGCCGCCGGAATCTCCCCTCCGCGCGGTCCCGTCGCAGCGACCGTCTTCCGCCGGGCCCGTATTTCCGCTTGCCGGATACACCTTCGTGACGTATTACGCCTACGATGCAAGCGACCGCCTGGTACGCCAGGTGCTGCCGGACGGCCACACGCTAAGCTGGCGCTATGCCTCGGAAGACAGCGCCGGTGGGCATGGGCCGCGCCCCGGCATCGACCAGCCCGAAACCATCTTTTTCGATCGCGAGATCATTGCCACCGATATCCGACATGCGGGCAGCAACGGCGTTACCGGCTACACCACCGGCAATGGCATCCTGCAGACGATCACGCGCGACAGCCGGGGCCGTATCAGCAGCGTCCAGGCGATGACGGCGCCAGTGAAAATCGCGTCGACGGTCGCCGCCGACAGCAGGCGTCCAGGCATGATCGTCTACAGCCAGCAAAACCGCTTCGACGCTGCCGACCGCCTCATTGGCATCGAGCGCCGGCACCTGTCGCCTGTTGCCGGAGCGGTGCCGTCGATGTCGTCTGGCGAATTCGGCTACGACCGCCTGAACCGGCTGGTCAGCATCCGGGAAGGCGGACGCGACGCGACCACGATCGCCTATGACCGGGGTGGCAACCGGATAAGCGAAGCGCGGCAGCCGTCGATGAGGCCAAGCCGGCTGCCGGCAGCCGCGCCAGGACTGAAATCGGGCACGCAGCCGGGCGGCGACGCGGTTGTACGCAAATACCGCTATGCGGCCGGCACCAATCGCCTGATCGGCATGACCGATACTGCAGGTGCGGCGCGCCACGGCACAGCCGGCCTGCCGGTCGTCCTGGCGGCCGATACGGCGCCGGCAACGGCATCG
>JANXSS010000195.1 GCA_025356535.1 Herminiimonas sp. | reverse complement strand
CCGCACCACCGACATCGACGCCTGCCGCGATTTTTATGCGAACGTCCTCGGCCTCACCGTCGGGCCACGGCCCGCGTTTCCCTTCCCCGGCGCCTGGATGTATCGCGGCGAGCATAACGATTATGCCAATGCGGTGGTGCACATCATCGGCATCGACAAGAACAAGACCGACGGCTTGCAGGACTATCTGGGCGCGCGCGAAGAATCCGACCTGCAGGGCACCGGCGCCATCGACCATATCGCCTTCAATGCCGACGGCCTGGCGACGATGCTGGACCACCTCAATGCCAACGCCGTGCCGTTTCGCGAACGCAGCGTGTCCGGCATCGGCCTGCACCAGCTGTTCCTGCACGATCCGCTTGGCATCATGGTGGAACTGAATTACCCGGCAGCCGAGAAAGCGGCCGTCGACGCCGCCGCTGCACTGGCTGCGGCAGGTGCGACAGGTGCTGCCACGGGTGCAGCAGCCGTGTCGGCGACGGACGCGGCTGCCTGAGATGGCGCGCATCCTCGTCGTCGGCGGATCGCTTGGTGGCCTGCTGGCTGCCAACATCTTGCTGCGCGAGGGACATGCGGTGCAGGTCATTGAAAAGTCGGCAACGGCGCTCGACGGCCGCGGCGCCGGCATCGTCACGCATGCCGCCCTGTTCGACGGCCTGCAGCGCGCCGGCGTGACGCTCGACGCCAGCCTCGGCGTGGAAGTCACGGCGCGGGTGGCGCTGGACCATGCCGGCAAGGTCGTTTCGCGCCTGCCGCTGACCCAGGTGCTCAGCTCCTGGAGCCGGCTCTACCAGTTGCTGCGCGAAGCGCTGCCGCCGGACTGCATGCACTGGGGCACCGCCGCGGCCAGCGTGGTCGAAACTGCCGATGGCGTGACGCTGCATTGCGACGGCGGCCGGATTTTCAGCGCCGACCTGCTGGTGGCCTCCGACGGCCTGCGCTCGGTCGTGCGCAGCCAGTTCGCACCGGCAGTCGTGCCCTGTTACGCCGGCTACGTCGGCTGGCGCGGCGTCTGCGACGAGGCGGTGCTGTCGCGCAGCACGTTGGACACCGTATTCGACTGTTTCGGCTTCGGCCTGCCGGCCGGCGAGCAGTTGATCGGCTACCCGGTCGCCGGCGCCGGCAACGCCACCGTGCGCGGCAAGCGGCGCTTCAATTTCGTCTGGTACCGACCGGCCGACGAGGCCGCGCTGGCGCGGCTGCTCACAGATGCCGACGGCGTGGAGCATCCGCTGGGCATTTCGCCCAACCGGGTGTCCTGGCGCGAGATCGCCGACATGCGCAGCGCAGCGCGCGCCCTGCTGGCGCCGCAGTTTGCCGAGATCATCGAAAAGACCGCGCAACCCTTTCTGCAACCGATCTACGATGTCTGTTCCAGCCGGATTGCCTTCGGCCGGGTGGTGCTCATGGGCGACGCGGCGTTCGTTGCGCGACCCCACGTCGGCATGGGCGTGACCAAGGCCGCCGATGACGCGATGGCGCTGGCCGACTGCATCGCCACGCATGGCGCGGGTACTGCCGCGGCGCTGGCCTATGCATCGTGCCGTCTCGAGGCCGGCCGCGCCGTGGTCGAACGCGCGCGGCGGCTGGGGCGCTACATGCAGTCGCAGGGCTCCGGCGAAGTCGTGCAGCGCGATGCGGCAGAGGTGCTGCGCGAGACGGCGATCGACCTGGGGCAGCCGGTGCTGCACTGAGACAAAAACACTACGACTGAAGCAGCAGGAAGCAGCAAAAAGCAACAGGCAACAGGCAAGGCAACGGATGTAACGAGCGTTACACCTTAAAACGACCCAGAGGAGACCACCATGAGCGAATCGAATTTCAATCCGCGCCGTCGCGCAATCGTCGGCGCCGCAGCAGCAGCCGCCACGTCCCCGTTCTGGTTCAATGTCGCCCGGGCGCAGTCGACGGGGCCGATCAAGATCGGCTTTCCGACGCCGCTGACCGGCGCCTTTTCTGCCGAAGCGCAGGACCAGAGCCGCGCCGCCGAACTGGCGATCCGCGAATTCAACGAGTCCGGCGGCTTCAATGGCCGCAAGGCCGAACTGCTGGTTCGCGACGACAAGTTGAATGCCGGCGAGGCCGCCACCCGCACGCTGGAGCTGATCGAAAAGGACAAGGTCGATTTTGTCGTCGGCTCGCTCTCGGCGGCGACCCAGCTGTCGATCAATGCGGTCTGCCGCGACCGCAAGATCATCTTCAACTCCATCAGCCAGTCCGACGCCATCAACGAAGCCAAGGACTGGAGCCTCTACACCTTTCACGAGGCGCTCAATCCGCATCTGACGGCGGGCGCCGTGGCGCGCTATGCATTTCCGAAATTCGGCAAGAACGTCGTCTACCTGACGGCCGACTATGCCTATGGTCATGAAATGGTGCGCGGCTTCCAGCGCGCCGGCGCACCGCTGGGCGTGAAGATGCTGGCCGATATCCGCCATCCGATCGGCACGGCCGATTACTCCGCCTTCCTGCCGCGCATCCAGGCCCTGAAGCCGGACGTGCTGGTGCTGTGCAATTTCGGCCGCGACCTGGTCAATTCGGCCAAGCAGGCAACCGACTTCGGTCTCAAGGCCGGCACCAAGATCATCACGCCGGTGCTGCTCTATACCTCGCGCCTGGCCGGCGGCGCCGATGCCTTCGACGGCATCCTCGGCGGCACTTCGTATTACTGGGGCATGGAAGACACGATCCCGGCGGCAAAGGCATTCAACGACAAGTTCAGGAAGGCCTATGGCGGCGCGGTGCCCTCGGACTACGGCGCGTTGGGCTATGCGGGCGTGCGCAGCGTGCTGCAGGCGGTGCGCGAAGCGAAGTCGACCGAATCGCTGAAGGTCAGCATCGCGCTGCGCCAGCTGCGCTACAACTGGTACAAGGGCGAACAGTTCTACCGCAAGTGCGATCACCAGTCGGTGCAGTCGGTCGTCATCGTCGAATCCAAATCGAAGAACATGAAGGACAAGTACGACGTCTTCAACACACTGGCGATCGAAAAACCGGACGAGCGCAACCTGCGCAGCTGCGACGAACTCGGCCACAAGATCAGCACGTGATGCGCCGTCCGGCCAAGGCGCTGCCGCGCGGAGCCGCGCATGGGTGACATCACGCTGCAACTGCTGGCGCTGCAGCTGGCCACCGGCGTCGCCCTGGGCGCGGTCTACGCGCTCCTGGCGCTGGGGCTGTCGCTGATCTTCGGCATGCTCAACGTCGTCAATTTCGCCCATGGCGCCTTCTACATGGTCGGCGCCTTCATGGGCGTGTACTTTCTCGGGCTGACCGGCAGTTTCTGGCTGAGCCTGGTGCTCACACCGCTGGCCGTCGGCGCGGTCGGCCTCTTGATCGAACGCTTCCTGGTGCGGCCGCTGTACGGTCGCGGCATCGACTATCCGCTGCTGCTGACCTTCGGACTGTCGTACGTGCTGATCGAGGCGATGCGCAGCCTCTTCGGCATCGAGGGCGTGCCCACATCCGTGCCGGCGTCGCTGCGCGGCGCCGTCAATCTCGGCTTCGGCATGTTCCCGCTGTACCGGCTCTTCCTGATCGGCGCCGCAGCAGTGGTCATCCTGGCGCTGTACCTGTTCATCGAAAAGACCTGCTACGGCCTGATCATCCGGGCCGGCTCGCGTGACCCGGAGATCGTCCGGGTGCTGGGCATCGACGTGGCCCGCATCTGGCTGCTGGTGTTCGGCCTGGGCACCGCGATTGCCGGCCTGTCGGGCGTACTGGCCGCACCGACCCGCGCGGTCAATCCGGAGATGGGCATTCCGGTGCTGGCCGAGTCGTTCGTCGTGACGGTCGTCGGCGGCATGGGTTCGCTGCCCGGCGCCGTGGTGGCGGGGCTGCTGGTGGGGGTGGTGTTTTCGCTCACCTCGCTGTTCGCACCCGAGCTGGCCGAACTGTCGATCTTCGTGCTGATGGCGGTGGCGCTGCTGGTGCGCCCGCAGGGGTTTTTCGGCAAGGCCGGAGCGATGGGATGACGATGCACGATTTCTATCGCTTCATCGTGCGGCACCGGGTCGCCGCGGCCATCGCCCTGCTGCTGGTGTTTCCGCTGCTGATGCCCTACGAGGCGCTGGCGATCAACATCCTGATCTTCGGCCTGTATGCGGTCGGCTTCAACCTGCTGTTCGGCTACACCGGCATGCTCTCGTTCGGCCATGCCGCATTCTTCGGCGTCGGCAGTTACCTGACCGGCATTTCGATGGTCCATTTCAACCTGCACTGGCTGCCGGCGATCGGCGTCGGCGTGGCGGCGGCGGCACTGGTCGGGCTGGTGATCGGCTACCTGGCGATCCGCACCCGCGGCATCTATTTTTCGATGGTGACGCTGGCGCTGGGGCAGATCGTCTACTACGCCTTCTACAAGGCCGACCGCTGGACCGGCGGCGAGAATGGCCTGCGCGGCATCAAGGTCGAAGTGATCGACCTGTTCGGCATGAAGCTCGATTTCTT
>JANXSS010000139.1 GCA_025356535.1 Herminiimonas sp. | reverse complement strand
GACGCCGACCGGATCGCCCTGATGTCGCAATATGCGGCGCTGGCCGCCTTCCCGGAAAACCTTGCAGTGCTGCGCACCTTGCGCGAGCGCGGCCTGAAACTGGCGATTCTGTCGAACGGCAATCCGCCGATGCTGGAGTCGGCGGTGCAGGCCGCAGGCATGTCGTCGCTGTTCGAGCATCTCCTGTCGGCGCACAGCGTTGGCCGCTTCAAGACGGCGCCGCAGGCGTATCAGCTCGGCGTCGATGCATTCGGCCTGCCGGCTTCCGACATCCTGTTCGTCTCCAGCAACTGCTGGGACGTGTGCGGCGCGACCTGGTTCGGCTACACCACCTTCTGGGTCAACCGGGCCGATGCGCCGGTCGAGGAATTGGACGTCTTGCCGCATGCGCAGGGGCGGTCTCTTTCGGACGTGCTGGCGTATGTCGGACAGGCGGGCCATTAGCCGCCTCGCAGGCCGGCGGCTTTTGCAAAGATTGCAATACACGTAAAAAATCCGGCGCTGGCCGGATTTTTTACAATTTGAAATCAAGCAGATGGCTAGAATTTACTTTAAACAAATAACATCGCAATTCGATTGCAACCTGATGATTTGAATTAAATTAATATCAGAATTTACCCATGAAGTCCCGCTTGCCAACTTCGACGCCGTTGTGCCGCAGGATTGCATAGGCAGTCGTCGCATGGAAGAAAAACTGCGGCAACGCATAGTGCGTCAGGTAGGTCTGACCGGCGAACGTCTTGCTGTTGGCGCCGGCGCTGGTGGTGATGACGCGTTCTTCGCTGCCGTCGATCTTGTCCTGCGGCAGGCTTTCGATGAAGGCGACGGTCTTGGCGAGGCGGGCGCGCAGGTCGGCAAAACTCTGTTCGGTATCGTCATACTTCGGCACCTCGACGCCAGCCAGGCGCGCGCAGGCGCCCTTGGCGAAGTCCGCGGCGATCTGCACCTGGCGGCTGAGCGCGAACATGTCCGGATACAGGCGTGCCTGCAGCAGTGCTGTCGGTTCGATCTTGCGCTCCGTTGCATGGCTTTCGGCCTTGGTGAGAATTTCGCTCATGCTGTTGAGGATCTGGCGAAAGACCGGAACGGATGCGGCGTACATTGAAATGGTCATGAATGTCCCTGTCGGTTGAAGTGCGCCGATGATACTGCCTGCGCCGCTTTCATGCTGGCAGCGCCAGGCGCGCAATGCGCTTTCACGACGCCGCTGGCAGCACCGGCTGTAACAGCGCAGCAAGCTTTGCCCGCAGTGCATGTTGCCTTGCCGGCGTCTTCCCGGCGCCATCGTCGCGGGTCTGGGCTGCAATGAGACGGTTCACGCCCGCGGCATCCGGCTCGATCGTGCCGTAAAAAACGATACCGTCGCCGTGCTGGATGAGCAGTGTCGGAAAATTCTCGACATCGAATTCCTCCATCAGGTCGGCGCGGTCCTCGATGTCGATCCAGAGCAGGACCTTGTCCGGATGCTGGACGGCGAGCTGGTCGAAGCGCTCGCGAAATGCGGTGCAGACGTCGCACCAGGCAGCGCACAGGCAGCAGACGCTCCAGGTGCGGGCAGTCAGGCGCGCATGGATTTCGGCGTAGTTGGCAGGTTCGAGAGTGAGAGCGGACATGGCGCGATTGTAGCGCCTCGGGAACCGATTGCCGCAGCCGGCACCGCAATGCATTGCGAAGCGGCGCAATCGAAGCGGCAGCGTTAAAATACGACGATGCCGATCTTACTTGCAATTGAATCCTCGACCGACCTCGCGTCCGTCGCCCTGCATGTCGCCACACTTGATCAAGCCGTCCCGGCGCGCGTGTACTTTCGTGTTGCCAGCGGCGTGCAATCGCATTCCCAGAGCATCCTGCCGATGGTGCAGGCAGTGCTAGCCGAAGCGGGCATGGCGCTGCGCGACTGCGATGCAATCGCCTTCGGCGCCGGACCCGGATCGTTTACCGGCGTGCGTACCGCCTGCGGCATTGCGCAGGGACTGGGCTACGGCAGCGACCGGCCGGTGATCGCGGTCGATACCCTGGCGGCAACGGCGCAGGCCTGCCGGGATGCTACCGGCGCGACCGATGTGCTGGTGGTGCTGGATGCGCGCATGGGCGAGGTCTACTGGGGCCAGTATCGTTTTCAAGATGAAACGGATGCTGCCGGCTGGACTGCTGTCACGGCGGCGCGCCTGGATGCGCCGGCCAGGGTCGTGCCGGTCGTGGCAGGCATGGCGCCGGCGGCTTGTGGCAACGGCTTTGCCGCCTACGCGGCGCAGTTTGCCGGATGCGACTTTGCCGCCGCGGCGCGCGCCGACATCATGCCGCATGCGGTGCAGGTCGCGCGTCTGGCGCAGCGCCTGTTTCAACAGGGCGCCGCAGTGGCTGCCCGCGATGCGCAGCCGGTCTATCTGCGCAACGACGTTGCGCAAACGACTGCCGAGCGCGAAAGCAGGCGCCTGGAAGCGGCCGCATGAGCGGCGCGCCGCAAGCCAGCCCGACCGATGCGCATGCGGCCCTGCAAGGCGCAGCCGCGCGCCTGGAAAACCCTGCGGCGCCCGAGCATTTCAGGTTTTTGCCGATGCGCCAGGCCGATCTGCTGGCTGTCGAAGCCATCGAACGGCAGGTTTATGCCCATCCCTGGAGCCTCGGAAACTTCGGCGATTCGCTGGTCAGCGGTTACCAGTGCTGGGTCGTGCGCGATGCCGCAGCCATGCTGGCCGGGTATTTTCTGGTGATGCTGGCGCCCGACGAAGCGCATCTGCTGAACATCACCGTCGTGCCGGCATACCAGGGGCGCGGGCTGGGACGCCTGATGCTGGAGCGCGTGGGCGTCATTTCACGCAGCCATGCCGCGCCGGCGGTGCTGCTGGAGGTGCGGCCTTCCAATCCGCATGCACTGGCGGTGTACCGGCACATGGGATTTCGCCAGATCGGCTTGCGCAAGGGATACTATCCGGCGGCCGACCAGCAGCGCGAGGATGCCATCGTCATGCGGCTCGATTTGTGAAGGCCTCCCCATGACACGCCGCGACCAGATGCTCGACGCCCTTGCAATCGGCCCGCAGTGGCAGCACCGCGACGCGGCGCCGGCGCGCCTGCCCGAGAACCCGAACCTGTCGTTGCTGCCCGATACGGAGATGACTATGGAGCCGGCGGCGGCCTCGCCTGCAACGGCCGCCGACGTGGCGGGCAGGCACACCGATGCCGATATCGCCGGCATGGACTGGAACACCTTGCAGGATGCCGTCGGCAACTGCACCCGCTGCAACCTGTGTCGCACGCGTACGCGCACGGTTTTCGGCGCCGGCGATCCGAAGGCGAAATGGCTGTTCGTCGGTGAAGGACCGGGGCGCAACGAAGACCAGCAGGGCGAGCCGTTCGTCGGTCCGGCCGGCAAGCTGCTCGACAACATGCTGGCGGCCATGGCGCTTCGCCGCGGCAGCAATGCCTTCATTGCAAACGTCGTCAAATGCCGGCCGACCGACGCCAGCGGCAAGGACCGCGCGCCCAGCCCCGAGGAAGTCGCCGCGTGCAAGCCGTATCTGGCGCGCCAGATCGCGCTGATCGGGCCTGACATCATGGTCGCGCTCGGCAAGACTGCTGCGGTGGCCCTGCTGGCGTGCGAGCCGAGCATCGCCGTATCGAAGCTGCGTGGCGTGGTGCACCGCTATGGCGAACTGCCATTGGTCGTGACGTACCATCCCGCCTATCTGCTGCGCGCACTGGTCGACAAGCGCAAGGCCTGGGAAGACCTGTGCCTGGCGCTGGACACGCATGCCGACATCGGCTGATACCGCGAGCGCAAGCGTGGCGCAGACCGGCACGCACGAGAGTTGCCAGACGCGCTTTCAGCGCCGCTGGAGCCATCTGCAGGATGTCCACGTGCGCGCACTGGCCTGGCTGCTCGATGCGCCCGATCTGCTTGACGCCGGCGCGCCGCAATGGCGCGGCAAAATTGCGGCGCTTGAAACGGATGCCGGCGCAATCGGCGCCTGGCTGGCGGGGCTCGACCGCGATCCCGCGCCGCTGCACGCCTTTCTGAATGCGGCCAGCGTCACGCGCCTGGGCCGCTATGCGGAACGCCTCATGGCCTTTCATTTCGGCTGGACCGGCAGCTTGGTCGCCTATGGCCTGCAGGTGCGGGCCGCGGCAAACGACACGGTCGGCGAATTCGATTTCCTGCTGCGCGAAGGCGCGCTGCTGATCCACTATGAATTCGCCACCAAGTTCTATCTGTTCGATGCCCGTTCGACGCCGCAGGCGGCCGAATATTTCGTCGGGCCGAACCTGGCCGACACGCTCGACGCAAAGATGGACAAGATACTGAACCGGCAACTGGCACTCGGCCAGCATCCGGCGGCGCAGGCTTTGCTGCCGCAACCGGTGGCGCGGGCGCAGGCATTGATCAAGGGCTGGCTGTTCTATCACGACGATCCGGCGACGTCACCCATTTCGCCCGGCGTCTCGCCTGCGCATTGCCGCGGCTTCTGGTGCAGCATGGCCGAGTTCGGCAACCCCGGACGCGCCGGCGCAACGGCCTCGGATGGCTTTCTGGTGCTGCCGCGCCTGGCCTGGCTGGCGCCGGCGCGCGCCGATGCGTTGGCGTTGCTCGACCATGCTGCAATGCTGCGGCATCTGCAGGCGCATTTCGCTGCGCAGGCAATGCCGCTGATGCTGGCGGCGATGGTGCGGGAGGGACAAGAGGCGCGGGAAGTGGCGCGCGGTTTCGTCGTGCCCGATGACTGGCGCGAGCGGGCGCTGCAGCGTCATCAGCGCACCGTGCTGCGGCTCGACGGCACCTGAAAGGCGGGCCCGGCCGGAATGCTGCCAGGCCCGGCGATGGCCGGTGCGCCATGCTCGCGCCCGACGACCGGCCTAATGCTTGACTTCGCCGATCAGCGACAGGGAGTCGTGGTCGCGCTGGTTCGCCGCATGCTTGCGCATGATCATCAGCATCACCGCCGAGACGAACAGGCCGAAGCTGAGAATGACGTAATTGACGTTGACGTTGAACTTGACCATCAGGGCATACAGAACCAGCATCGTCAGCACCGACAGGTTCTCGTTGAAATTCTGCACGGCGATCGAATGGCCGGCACTCAGGAGCACGTGGCCGCGATGCTGCAGCAGCGCATTCATCGGCACCAGGTAATAACCGGACAGCCCGCCGATGATGATCAGCAGCGGATAGGCAAAGCGCACGTCGGTCACCAGCGTCATGGTCATGACGATGAGCCCCATGCCTACGCCGAGGGGCAACACCGAAAGGGATTTTTTCAAAGGCACGAAGCGGGCTGCGGCGATCGCGCCGCCTGCCACGCCGATGGCCGTCACGCCCTGCAGGATGGCGGCCTTGTCGAGCGGCATGTGAAGCGATTTTTCCGCCCACTTGAGGACGATGAACTGCAGCGCCGCCGCCGCCCCCCAGAACAGCGTCGTGACGGCAAGCGAGATCTGGCCAAGGCGGTCGCGCCAGAGCACGGAGTAACAGTTGCCGAAGTCGGCAATCAGACGCAGCGGGCTGCGTTCCTGGTGCGGATAGACGGCGCCGGTCTCGGGAATCTTGCGGCTGATGACGGTCGACACCAGGTACAGGAACATGATGACGCTCAGCGCCGCTTCGGTCGGCGTATCGATGCCGGTGTCGATGAAGGGAAAGTCGAACGACAGCAGGCCCGAGGACACGTGCGGATTGATCAGGGCGCCGCCGAGGACGGTGCCCAGGATGATCGAGACGATCGTCAGGCCCTCGATCCAGCCATTGGCGGCAACCAGTTTTTCAGGCGGCAGGAGTTCGGTCAGGATGCCGTACTTGGCCGGCGAGTAGGCCGCCGCCCCGAAGCCGACGATTGCATAGGCCAGCAGCGGATGCACGCTTAAAAACATCATGGCGCAGCCGACGATCTTCACCATGTTCGTGATGAACATGACCCGGCCCTTCGGCAAGGCATCGGCAAAGGCGCCGACGAAGGCAGCAAGCAGGACATAGGACAGGACAAAGAACAGTTTCAGAAGCGGCGTCATCCAGGCCGGCGATTTCATCTCGACCAGCAATGCAATCGCTGCTATCAGTAACGCATTGTCGGCCAGCGAAGAAAAGAACTGCGCTGCCATGATCGTATAAAAACCGCGTTTCATTCGTCCTTCTGCTTTGACTGTCTGTCTCGGCTTGCTTTATACCATGAAAGCCCGTGCACGCCGGCGATTTGCGGCGCGCCGGCGAGGTCGCTCAAGTAAAATATCGGGACGTTCTGCAATCCTTCAACCAGCCCGGGAACCTGATGCCACGACCGCTGCTCGCAACGATCCACTCTGCCGCATTGCAGCATAATCTTTCTGTCGCACGCGCCCATGCAAATGGCGCCAGGCTGTGGGCCGTGGTCAAGGCAAACGGCTATGGCCATGGCTTGCTGCGGGCCATGCGCGGCTTCGACGGCGCCGACGGCCTGGCGCTCATCGAGTTCGACAACGCGGTGGCGTTGCGCGAAGCCGGATGGCAGAAGCCGATCCTGATGCTGGAGGGCTGTTTCGATGCCGACGACGTCGCCACGGCTGCGAGGCACCGCCTGACCTGCGTGGTGCACTGCGCCGCGCAGATCGACCTCCTGGAAGCGGCCGCGCGTGCCACCGCGGCGGGAGCCACACGGATCGACGTGCACCTGAAACTCAACAGCGGCATGAACCGGCTGGGTTTCGAGGCGACCGCTTTCCGCCATGCCCATGCAAGATTGCAACGCCTGCCGCTGGTGGGCGACATCAGCCTGATGACGCACTTTGCCAATGCCGATGCACCACAGACGCCGGCACTGCCACTGGCGCGCCAGGTCGCCTGTTTCGAGGCGGCCAGTGCCGGCCTGGCGGGCGAACGCACGCTGGCAAATTCCGCCACCGACCTGTTGCATCCGGCCTTGCTTGCCGATTGGGCGCGGCCAGGCATCATGCTGTACGGCGCCTCGCCCGGCAGCGGCACGGCGGCCGGCTACGGCCTGCAGCCGGCGATGACGCTGCGCTCGGCGCTGATTGGCGTGCAGGCGTTGCGCGCCGGCGATGCGGTGGGCTACGGCAGCCGTTTCATCGCAACCGGGCCGATTCGCATCGGCATCGTCGCCTGCGGTTATGCCGATGGCTATCCACGCCATGCGCCGGACGGCACGCCGGTCGTCGTCGCCGGCGTGCGCACGCGGCTGGTCGGCCGCGTCTCGATGGACATGCTGATGATCGACCTGACGCCGGCGCCGGCCGCCCAAGCCCCCGCAGCCGCACCGGTTCCGGTCCCCGTAGCGATTCCGCAAGCGGCGCCCGCGCCCGCTGCGCA
>JANXSS010000073.1 GCA_025356535.1 Herminiimonas sp. | reverse complement strand
CGCCCGGCAGCGGCGCCTGTCATGCAGGCGTCACTGGCCACGCAGGAACAGCCGGTCGAGATCGGCATGGCCGAGCTGCACCCAGGTCGGCCGGCCATGATTGCACTGGTCGGCGCGCTCGGTGACTTCCATCTGGCGCAGCAGCGCATTCATTTCCGGCACGCTCAGCATGCGGTTGGCGCGCACTGCGGTATGGCAGGCCAGCGTGCCGAGCAACTCATTGCGGCGTTCCAGCAGGACCCGCGAGCCGCCGAATTCGCGCACGTCGCGCAGGACGTCGCGCGCCAGGCCCTGCGCATCGGCGTTCTGCAAAAGTGCCGGCACCGCGCGCACGGCTAGCGTGGTCGGCGACAGCACCGCGATATCGAAGCCCAGGGTTTGCAAGACCGCTTCATGTTCTTCCACGGTGCCAACCTCGACGGCGTCGGCATGGAAGGTCACCGGTATCAGCAGCGCCTGCACCTGCAGCGCATCGTCTTCGATCGCATCCTTCAACTGCTCGTAGAGGATGCGTTCGTGCGCCGCATGCATGTCGACGACGATCATGCCCCGCGCGTTCTGGGCCAGGATGAAGACGCCATGCAGCTGGGCCAGGGCGAAACCGAGCGGGAATTCATCGGACGGCAGCGCCCCCGGCGCCGGCGTCGCACCGATGCCTTGCGTGGCGCCGGCGGCGGGCTGCGAATACAGGGCGCCGTAGTCTGCCAGCGTCTGCGCCACACCCACGCCGGCCGGCCTGAAGGCCTGCGGTGCATATCCGCCGAACCCGGCCCGGCCCGCGTCGGGACCGGAATGGCTGGCGCCGCCATCGGGACCATTGGCGGCGCGACCGCCTGCCGGCCTGAAGCCCGTCGCCAGGCTGCCCTGTTGCGCGCGCAGCCAGGGCAGCATTGCCGACGGCGCCGCCAGCGGTGCCGGCGTGCTGCCGAAGGCGGTCGCCGAGGTCTGCGCCAGGGCCCGGGTCACGGCATGAAAGACGAACTGGTGGATCGCGCGGCCATCCCGAAAACGCACTTCGATCTTCGAGGGATGCACGTTCACATCCACCTGTGACGGCTCGATGTCGAGCGCCAGCACGTACGAGGGATAGCGGTCGCCGTGCAGCACGTCCTGGTACGCCGCCCGTACCGCATGGGTCAGCAGCTTGTCGCGCACGAAGCGGCCGTTGACATAAAAATACTGCGCATCGGCGCGCGCCTTCGAAGCAGTCGGCAAGCCGGCGAAACCGTGCAGGCGCAGCCCGCCTGCCTGCGCATCGACGTCCAGGCGTGCGCCGGCGAATTCGGCGCCGAGAATCTGCGCGCTGCGCCGGCCGATGTCGGCCACGTTCCAGTGCTCGACGGTGCGGCCGTTATGTGTCAGCGAAAACGCCACGTCCGGTCGCGACAGGGCGATGCGGCGCACGACTTCGGCGCAATGGCCGAATTCGGTCTGCTCGGATTTCAGGAACTTGCGCCGCGCCGGCGTATTGAAATACAGGTCCAGCACATCGACACTGGTGCCGATGGCGCCCGAGGCCGGTGTCGCCTGCAGGGCGCCGTCGGCGCTGCCGCCGATCTGCCAGGCATGCGCCGCCTCGCCCGTGCGGCTGGTCAGGGTAAGCTGCGACACGGCGGCAATCGAGGCCAGTGCCTCGCCGCGAAAGCCGAGCGTGGCGACATTCTCGAGTTCGGCAAGTGAGGCGATCTTGGAGGTGGCATGTCGCGCCAGCGCCAGTGCCAGCTGGTGCCGGGCGATGCCGCCGCCGTCGTCGGCAACGGCCACGCGCTTGACGCCACCCTGCTCCAGACGCACCACGATGGCCGATGCGCCGGCGTCGAGCGCGTTCTCCAGCAGCTCCTTTACGACGGCCGCCGGGCGTTCGACCACCTCGCCGGCGGCGATCTGGGAAATCAGCTGGTCGGGCAGGGCCTGGATCGGACGCGGCAGCAGGGAGGACGGCGGTGATGACATCAGGGACAGCGTTCGTCGGTAAGAGGGAATGGTGCAGTGCTGCGCATCGTGCAATTATACTGCCGGCGTCAGCGCGCACCGGTTGCCCGGCTGGCGTGCAGGCTGTGTTTGACAGGCGTAGCGAGCGGTTCGGATTGGTGCCGGGGAGCAAAGGCGTGCGTCGGTACGCAGCGCACCGCAGACGCAAAGCCGGAGCGCGCAGCAGCCTGTCAGACACAGCCTAGACGTGGTGTATGATCTCGCCGCTACCAGGCCCGGTGCGACTCGACCGGGCGTCCTGCGCGCGGGCGAGGCACGCAAAATCCGCGGCAAGTTCACGGCAAACCCAAGGAAAACAATGGATTTCATGCAGTTCCTCGACATGATCCTGCATGTCGACAAAACCCTCGGTCTTCTCATCCAGAATTACGGCACGCTGGTCTACGTCGTGCTGTTTGCAATCGTCTTTTGCGAAACCGGGCTGATCGTCCTGCCGTTTCTGCCGGGCGACACCCTGCTGTTCATCGGCGGCGCATTCTGCGCCACCGGCGCAATGTCGCCCTGGCTGCTGGTGGGGCTGCTGATCGTGGCGGCAGTGACCGGCAATACGCTGAACTACTGGATCGGCAGCATCGTCGGTCACAAGGTCTTTACCCGGAACTACCGCTGGCTGGACCAGGATGCCCTGCAAAAGACGCATGCGTTCTACGAACATCACGGCGGCAAGACCATCATCCTTTCGCGCTTCATTCCGATCGTGCGAACCTTTGCGCCATTCGTCGCCGGCGTCTCGGAAATGCGCTTTGCCAGTTTCCAGTTCTTCAACATCAGCGGCGCGGCGCTGTGGGTCGGACTGCTGGTTGCGGCCGGTTATTTTTTCGGGAACATACCGATGATCCGCGACCACCTGAACACGATCGTGCTGATCGGCGTCGGTGCGGCGGTCGGGCCGCTGATCCTGGGCGCACTGTGGAAGACCTACCGCCGCTTCACGCGCGGCTGAACCGGCCGGCGCTGGCGCAGACGTTCAGAATTCTTCCCAGTCGCCACCCTGCATTGCGGCCGGCGTGCGTGTGGC
>JANXSS010000063.1 GCA_025356535.1 Herminiimonas sp. | reverse complement strand
CAGGCGCGCCGTCGACGCCGCCGTTGCAATCACCGGTACTGGTTTTTGGAAGAGTCATTTAAAATAGCGGCCTTGCACGGCATCAGACGAACATTTTGAATGCCGTACCGCTCATTGACAATCATCCGGCACCCTTCGCATCCTGCTTGCGGCCCGCCATTCTATCGGAAACTGTATGCATCCCATGCTAAACACGGCGGTGAAAGCCGCCCGCCGCGGCGCTGCCATCATCAATCGCGCTTCCTTCGACATCGACCGCATCAAGGTCACGGAAAAAAGCCCGAATGATTTCGTCACCGAAGTCGATCAGGCCGCCGAACAGGCAATCGTCGACGTGTTGAAGCAAGCCTATCCGGATCATGCGTTTTTGTGCGAAGAGTCGGGCGCCTCCGCCAACCTGCATGACGAGAACGAACACGTCTGGATCCTCGATCCGCTGGACGGCACCACCAACTTCATCCACGGCTTTCCGCAATACTGCGTCTCGATTGCGCTGCAGCACCGCGGCCAGATCACCCAGGCCGTGGTCTACGATCCGAGCCGCAACGATCTGTTTACCGCCACCAAGGGCGCCGGCGCCTACCTGAACGACAAGCGCATCCGCGTCACCAAGCGCGACAAGCTGGCCGATTCCCTGATCGGCACCGGTTTTCCGTATCGCGACATGTCGCAACTCGAGCAATACATCGAGATGTTTCGCGCGATCACGCCGCGCTGCGCCGGCTTGCGTCGCCCCGGTTCGGCCGCGCTCGATCTGGCCTACGTGGCGGCGGGCCGGCTCGATGGCTTCTTCGAAAAGGCCCTGAAGCCCTGGGACATGGCCGCCGGCGCGCTGCTGGTCACCGAAGCCGGCGGCATCATGGGCACCTTTGCCGGCGACTCCGACTATCTTTACAAGGGCGACGTGATTGCGGGCACACCCAAGGTCTTCGCGCAGATGATCACGCTGCTCTCGCCTTTCGCCAGGACGGTCTGAAAGCAAGTACAGGAGTGCGCATCCGGGCTTTTTCGACACGATGGGCGGCGGCTTCTGTCGCCGCACCGCCGCACGCTGTTATACTGCGCCCACGCGGCAACCGATCCAGTCCACATGCCGCTGTCTACAGACCTTCCGTTTCCTAATCCGTTTGCCTGAGACTGGCGCCGACTCTGGCGACAGGCCGATACTCTTTACTGAATCCTCATGTCCTTTACTTCTCTCGGCCTGGCCGATGAAATCGTTCGTGCCATCACCGACCACGGCTACACCATTCCAACGCCGATCCAGGCGCAGGCAATTCCGGCTGTCCTGGCCGGCGGCGACCTGCTGGCCGGGGCACAAACCGGCACCGGCAAGACCGCCGGCTTTACCCTGCCGATCCTGCATCGCCTGTCAACCGCCGCCGGTGCGCCGGTCAATGCCGCCTCGCAGCGGCCGATCCGCGCGCTGATCCTGACACCGACGCGCGAACTCGCCGCGCAGGTCGAGGAAAGCGTGCGCACCTACGGCAAGTACCTGAAACTGACCTCGACCGTCATCTTTGGCGGCGTCGGCATCAATCCGCAGATCAAGCTGTTGAAGCACGGCGTCGACATCCTGGTGGCAACGCCCGGTCGCCTGCTCGACCACATGCAGCAGGGAACCGTCAACCTGAACCAGGTGGAAATCCTGGTGCTGGATGAGGCCGATCGCATGCTCGACATGGGCTTCATCCGCGACATCAAGAAGGTGCTGGCGGTGCTGCCGAAGAAGCGCCAGAACCTGTTGTTCTCGGCGACGTTTTCCGAAGAGATCAAGGCGCTGGCCGACGGCCTGCTCAATGCGCCGGCGATGATCGAGGTCGCCCGCCGCAATTCGACCGTGGAAATGATCGCCCAGAAGATCCATCCGGTCGACCGCGACCGCAAGCATCCGATGTTGACGCACCTGATCAAGACCAAGCAGTGGACGCAGGTGCTGGTATTTACCCGCACCAAGCACGGCGCCAACAAGCTGGTGGAGCAACTCGGCAAGGACGGCATCACCGGCCTGGCGATCCACGGCAACAAGAGCCAGTCGGCCCGTACCCGCGCACTGGCCGAATTCAAGGAAGGCAGCCTGCAGGTGCTGGTGGCAACCGACATTGCAGCGCGCGGCATCGACATCGACCAGTTGCCACATGTGGTGAACTACGACCTGCCGAACATTCCGGAAGATTATGTGCACCGGATCGGTCGCACCGGACGCGCCGGCGCCACCGGCGAAGCGGTCTCGCTGGTCTGCGTGGATGAACATGAAATGCTGCGTGATATCGAACGCCTGATCAAGCGCGAACTGCCGCGCGAGACCATCGCCGGTTTCGAGCCTGATCCACTGGCGCGTGCGCAGCCGATCCAGAAACGCAGCGGCGACATGCAGGCGCGTCGTCCGCAACAGCCGCGCTCGGGCGGCAACACCGGTGCGCGGACGGCACCGGCCGGCCGCACCGGCACTGGCCCTGGCCCCGCCAAATCTTTTGGCGGTGGCACGGCTGCCCGCCCTGCGGCGGCACGCCGTTCAGGCGGTCGCGGCAGGTAATTCGTAGGCGTTGCGGCGCGGGCGCGATTGCGCCTGCAGCCAGCATTCGATCACGTTGACAATGTAATTTTCTTCTTCGGCCGTCAGGCTGCGGCCTGCCGGGATGTGATGCCACTTCTGCAGGCAACGTCGGCAGCAGGTGGCCGTGCCGTGCTGCGCCACAAAGACGGGGTCGCCCCGGAAGGGGGTCTGCCTGCCCTCGTTTTCCGGTTCGGCGGGCGTCAGGCGTTGACCCACCAGCGCATGCGCGTGCGCGAGCACCTGCGCCATGCCGTACTCGTGCAGGTGTGCCCGGTCGCCGACCGAGAGCTTGAACTTGCG
Source organism: Herminiimonas sp. (assembly GCA_025356535.1). Taxonomy (GTDB): domain Bacteria; phylum Pseudomonadota; class Gammaproteobacteria; order Burkholderiales; family Burkholderiaceae_D; genus JANXSS01. Next base: position 9,193 of record JANXSS010000063.1, on the reverse strand, counting down.
CCGAAAAGGTGACCGTGCAAGCGTGATCACGATGCCTTCCGGACTGCGCTGAGTTTGCATGATGTTAATCGCCATGTCGCCTGCGTAAAAAAACCCCGGTCGCATCACGCAGGATGCACCGGGGCCGTATTCTGATGCAGCCGGTCAGCAACGCATGGCCGACCGGCTGCTTTCAAAAGACAGAACGATTACTTCTTTTGCTCGGGCGGCACGACGATTACGGTCGAACCCGAACCGGTTGCACCGGTCGCGCCGGTTGCGCCCGTGTCGCCGGTCGAGCCGGCTGAACCAGTCGAACCCTTGGCGCCGGTGTCACCGGTCATGCCAGTCGAACCTGCCGAACCGGTGGAACCCGTCATGCCGGTTGCGCCGCTGGAACCTGCAGCGCCGGTTGCACCGGTCGCGCCGGCAGGACCTGGAACAGCGACGACGGTCGTCGAAGGTTCGCTAGGCGTCGTTGCCGTTGCAGCAGGCGGCACCACGACGGTTTCTTTCTTGTCGCATGCGCTCAAGGCCAGCACGGAAAGCATTGAAGTGATCAGTAGCGAGTGTTTCATGGTGCTCCTTTAGGAAGATGAATAGGCAGGAGAGTCTGGTTAATCCCTGTGTGTAATACGTAATGCAGAAACATTTGCGGTTCCGGATATTGCGTCAACCGACCGGCCGAGAATAATCGGCGTGCTGTCCCAGTGCAATAGGACATTCGCGGATACGCTTGTAGGATTTCCGGCAAGTACCAGATTTAAATGGGGAAACAGACGGCCGCTGGCCGCAAAAGCTGCCGCCGCTCCTGCAGATATTGCACCGCAGCCCCGTCGCCGCAGGAAAACACCGCTGCGGCGATGTCACACGCTTGGGAAGTTGCAACCGATGCTAGCCGTCGTGCCGCAGCCGCACCTGTCGCAGCACTTCCTGCAGATCCGCAAAGCGGTACGGTTTGGGCAGGAACAGCGCGTCGAGACTCTGAGCATTGGCCAGGGCGCGGCCATAACCCGAGGTGATGACGACCCGCATCGGATGATGCTGTTGCAGTACCAGGCGCGCCAGTTCGGCGCCGGACATCTTTGGCAGCGTCAGGTCTGTGAAGAGCAGATCGAAGGTGCTGGTTTCCAGGTGACGCAGTGCCTGCTCTGCGTCGGCCGCGCTGGTCACCCGATGCCCGAGCATTTCCATCTGGTCGATATTGATCGTGCGCAGATCCTCGTTGTCCTCGACCATCAGGATATGCATGCTCGTATTGGCAGCGACAGCGCCGGCTTGCCGGGTGCTGTCATCGGCGGCATGTTCGATTGCGCCAGGTACACCGTGCAACGCTGCGCCAGCCTGTGCAGGCCAGGCTGGCGCAGGCATCGGGCGTGCTGGAATGGTCGCAGGCGGTACTGCGCTGGCGCGGTTGGCGCCGGGCGTCAGCGGCGCGACGCTCTGGACGGCGGATGTGCGGGCAAGCGCAATCGCCGCACCGTCGAGCAGCAGCGCATGCGTCGCAATGGCTACCAGCCTGCCGTCGTCGTCATGCACGGGGGCATGACAGACATGCCAGATGCCGCCATCGGCGGCTGCAGCCGACGCTACCGGCGCCGGTTCAGACGTTGCGCCCGGCGCTGCGCCCGGTCCCTTGCGCGCCGGCAGCAGCAACGACTGTCGCGCACCTGTCGTCAGTACCTTCGCATACGACTGCAGCAGGAGGTCCTGCCAGCCGGTGCCGGTTTCGACCGCCTTGGGCAGAATATCGAAGAGCTGCATGCCGGTCAGCTGCGCTGTTTCCATGCCAAGCAGCTGCCGGCCGGCCTCATTGACGACAAGAATCGACAGGCCCGGATCGAGCACCACGATGACATGCGGCGCCGTTTCGAACAGCGCCGCAAACGCCCCCATCGGTAGTGAACTGCTTTCGCTCATGCGCTCGTCCGCTTGGTACGCTCAGATTTCGATATGTACTGGTGCATCGCCAGGTCCTTATATCGCTGCTGCCATGCAACGTTCGTGTGCCGGAGGGAATAGCCAACGCCCGGCAAACGCATGACCGCGCTTATATCCGCCTGTCGCGCCGTTAATGTTAGATCCCGAACATAATTTCAATGCGCCCATGTGACGCTCCAGAACATAGCACGGCGGTATTCAACCTTGTGTTGCCGCCCACACCTAGAACGACCGAATCAACCTCCCAGCAACCTGCAGTGATGTTACCAAAACTTATAATTCAAGCCAATGTAATGCAAAATAATCAACTACAGACGGCGCCTGCCGATCCCCCTGCGCCGGCTGCGGACGGCGCCCCGGCACCGCAGGTCGATGCCGCCTTGTTGGCGCTGCTGGACGAAGTCGGTGCGACCGGATACCGTTTCACGACGCCCACGCCGGCGACGCATCATCGCTTTCTGGCAAACCGCGGCAGGGATACGGCGGCATCGTTGCGCGATATCTTTGGCTGGAACCTGCCTTTCGCCGGCAACATGATTTCGCCGGCGCTGCATGCAGCCATGCAGCGCGCCGGCGTCCTTGCCGCCAGCGGCGAGTTGTTTCGCAGCAGCGTGCGCATCGCTACCCTGGACGACCTGCTGCTGCTGCACTCCGCCTATCCGACCACGCAGGAAGACGCGGTGTTTTTCGGGCCCGACACCTACCGCTTTGCGCGTTTCATCGGCCAGGCCCTGCCACGGCCGGCCGCCCCATCACGGGCCCTGCGTATTCTCGACGTCGGCTGCGGCAGCGGCGCCGGCGGACTGGTCGCTGCGCGGGCCCTGCACAGCCGTCATCGGCACCTGGCAACACCCGAAGTCGTCATGAACGACATCAATCCGAAAGCGCTGCAGTTCGCCGCAATCAATGCGGCACGCGCTGGCGTGGACATAACGCTGGCCGGCGGCGACGCCCTGGCAGCGACCCGTGGACAGTTCGACCTGATCGTCTCCAATCCCCCCTACATGCAGGACACGCAAAAGCGCGCCTACCGCGATGGTGGAGCCGGCCTCGGACGCGCGCTCAGCGTGCGCATCGCCGACGAGGCGCTGCAGCGTCTGGCGCCGGGCGGCACGCTGCTGCTCTATACGGGCGTGGCGATGACGGATGCACAGGATCCGTTCCTGACGGCGCTGCGCCCGTTGCTGGACGCGAGCCGCTGCCGCTGGTCCTACGAAGAAATCGATCCGGACGTGTTCGGCGAAGAACTCGAGCGTCCCGACTATGCACAAGTCGAGCGCATTGCCGCTGTCGGCCTGGTCGCCTCGCGCGATCCGGCGTGCGGCTGATGCAGGCGCTCGGCGAGACTGCAGGCGTCGACACGGATGCGGGCGCTGCATGGCCGGCCCCGCCCGCATCGAAGCGGCCGCCGCGCGGCACCCTGGAGCGCATGCCGAAGTGGATGATCTGCATTCCGCTGGCATGCCAGTGGGCCTGGCTGGCGCTGCGCTACCGCAGCGCGACCCTGCCGTCGGCCGCCAATCCGGCAATCACCGCCGGCGGCCTGGTCGGGGAAGGCAAGCTCGAATATTTCAAGGACATGGGCCCGCTTGCCCGTGCGCGCACCGCGCGTCACTGCGCCATCGTCGCCGGCACGGCGCCGTCGGCAGCGGTGCTGCAACAGGCCATGGCGGCAGCCGGCCTCGCCTTTCCGGTGATCGCCAAACCCGACCTGGGCCTGTGCGGCTATGGCGTGCGCCTGGTGCGCGACATGGCAGCGCTGCAGGACTATGTCGACGCCTTTCCCGCCGGTGAAACCGTGGTGCTGCAAGCCTATCTGCCGCAGGCGGGCGAAGCCGGGATCTTCTATGCACGCGACCCCGACAGCGGCACTGCGCGCCTGATCGGCCTGGCCCTGCGCTATTTTCCGCAGGTGACGGGCGATGGCGCCAGGAGCGTGGCGCAGCTGCGTGCACAGGACCCGCGCCTGCGACGGCTGCACGGTTCGACCCGCCATGAGGCACCTGTCGCAGGGACGCAGGTGCCGGCAGCCGGCGAAGTGGTCCGGCTGGCGACGATCGGTTCGACCCGCGTCGGCGGCCTGTATCGCGACGGGTGCGCCTGGATCACGCCGCAGCTGCTGGCAGCCATCGACGCCGTCGCCCGCGACATGCCGGCGTTTTACTGCGGCCGTTTCGACGTGCGTTTCGACACGCTTGCGGAGCTGGCAGCCGGCCGTGGTTTCACCATCATGGAAATCAATGGCGCCGGGTCCGAGGCGATCCAGGCATGGGACCCCGATATCGGCATCCTGCGCGGCCTGCGCATGATCTTTTCCAAGCAGCGCGTGCTTTTTGCCATCGGCGCGGCCATGCGCAAGCGCGGCGTCGTGCCGATCTCGATCCTGGCCCTGGCCCGGCTGAACCTGCGCCAGCAGCGCCTGATTGCGCTTTATCCGCCATCAAACTAGGGACATCACCATGCACATGCGAAGCACGCGGCCGCAGGCGTACGAACCGTTCCGGCTGCACCAGCCACAGCAGCGGTGCTGCCCTGCTGCAGTCGGACCAGCAACGGAAACGCTCGCAGCAGGGCAACTCGACGTCGCCTGGGCCAGCAGCGCAGCCGAGATCCGCGAGGCGCAGCGCCTGCGTTACCGCGTCTTCGTCGAGGAAATGGGCGCGCGCCCGAATCTGGCCGAAGGCGCCGCGCAGGGCCTCGACCGCGACCGGTTCGATCCCTTCTGCGACCACCTGCTGGTGCGGGCGCGCACCGGCGGGCAGCATTGCGGGCCGGTGATCGGCACCTACCGGGTGCTTTCACCGGCCGGCGCACGCCGCGCCGGCGGGCTCTACAGCGATACCGAATTCGATCTCGCACCGATCGATGCGCTGCGCGCCAACGCCGTCGAACTCGGTCGCGCCTGCGTGCATCCGGCCTGGCGCTCCGGCAGCGTGATCATGACGCTCTGGAGCGCGCTCGGACAATACATGCTCACCCACGCGCTCGACGCCATGATCGGCTGCGCCAGCGTCGGCCTGGCCGACGGCGGCAGCAACGCGCGTAGGCTATGGCAACGCCTGCGCCTGACGCATCTGGCGCCGGACTGCTGGCAGGTGCAGCCGCGCCGCGCGTTGCGCCTCGACGTGGCCGATGATTGCGACGGCCCTGCCGGCCGGATGCCGGTCATCACGCCGCCGCTGATCAAGGGCTATCTACGCTGCGGCGCGCGCCTGCTCGGTCCGCCTGCGTTCGACGCGGCCTTCAATACCGCCGACCTGCCGATGATGATGCGCCTCGACGACCTGGCGCCGCGTTACCGCATGCATTTCCTGGGCAGTTGAAGCGCGCGGACCTGCCGGCAACGGCTCGCGCCGGGCGCGCCTTTTTCGCCGTCGTCGCTGCCCAGTTCTTCAGCGCTCTGGCCGACAACGCCCTGCTCATTGCAACCATCGGCCTGCTGCAGGAACGCCATGCCAGCGACTGGATGACGCCGGCGCTGCGCCTGTCGTTCTACCTGTCGTATGTGCTGCTGGCGGCCTTCGCAGGTCCCGTGGCCGATGCCTGGCCCAAGGGCCGGGTGATGTTTGCCACCAACCTGCTCAAGCTGTGCGGCTGCCTGCTGCTGCTCGCGCAGGTCCATCCGCTGGCGGCCTACGGGCTGGTCGGTCTCGGCGCGGCTGCCTACTCCCCGGCGAAATACGGCATCCTGACCGAACTGCTGCCGGCGACCGCGCTGGTGCGGGCAAATGCCTGGATCGAAGTCTCGACCGTCGCATCGATCCTGCTCGGGGTCATGCTCGGCAGTGCGCTGCTCGACGCGCGCCTGCCGCTGCTGCAGCCGAGCGACTCGCGTGCCGGCAGTGCTGCCGCATGGATTGCCCTGCTCTATCTGCTGGGCGCCGTCTGCACAGCCGCGATCGGTCGCACCGCGCCCGGCAATCCGGCTGCGTTGCGGCGTCCGCGCGCGTTGATCGACGGCTTCCGGCGCGACACCGGCAGGCTCTGGCGCGACCATGCGGCGCAGATCTCGCTGGCCGTCACCAGCCTCTTCTGGGCCGTGTCGGCCGTGCTGCAGTTCATCATCCTGGCCTGGGCGGCGCAGGCGCTGCACCTGTCGCTGGCGCAGGCGGCCCTGCTGCAGGGTGCGGTCGCCATCGGCATGGTCGCCGGCGCGGTCGCCGCCGGACGCTGGATTCACATCGAGCGCGCACTCGACGTGCTGCCGCAGGGACTGGCCATCGGCATTGCGGTGCTGCTCATGACGCTGGTCACGCAGGTGTGGATCGCCAGCGCGCTGCTGGTGGCAATCGGCGTGCTCTCCGGCCTGTTCCTGGTGCCGATGAACGCCTTGCTGCAGCACCGCGGCCAGCGGCTGATGCATTCCGGCCAGTCGATCGGTGTGCAGAATTTCAGCGAGAACCTGGCATCGATCCTGCTGCTGGCCGTCTATGGCGCACTGCTGCATTACGCCGTGCCGCTGGTGCCGATCATTCTCGGCTTCGGCATGTTCGTCTGCGCCGCAATGCTCTCGATCATGCTGTTGCGCCGTGCAAACCAGGGTGCGGCAACGGCGGCTGAACCTGGCGCCGCACCGGTCGGCAACGATCCGCTGTAAGTATTCCTGGCGCAAAATTCGAAATGGCGTAGGCGTGATGCATCGCGATTCGGGCCGCCGTGCAAGGCGCAGGGCGTGCCGCGTGGCGGGTCACGCAAGCGCGCCGCAACGCCGCAATGTGGTTCGAAGCGGTGCGTCGCGCGTGCAGGCCATTGCGAAATTTTCTCTGAGGCGCATATCCGGGACCGGCCTTCCGCAACCGGTGCGAGCAACGACGGGCGGCGGCAGTGTGGTGGCGTACAGACATGATGCATACTATTCTGCAACCTCAGTGACCACACCGCGCAGGCAGACGCCAGCAGGCATCGCCGGCGCTGTCAACCGAAGTCGAAAGGTCTGCCACATGCAATCGCTTGCCAAGCTGATTTCCCGCCTGCCGGGTCTGCCGGGTCTGCGCACCCTGCTGGCGCTGGCCGGTCTTTGCGCCATGTCGATCGACGTCGCCGCCGCCGAAGCCCACGATGCCGCCGGCCTGCTGGCACGTTACGGCGAGCTGGCGCCGCAGTTGCAGAACAATCAGTTCCAGCGTCCGCTGTACCTGAATTCGACCGAGTCGGCCGACAGCCTGAAAGGCGATATCTTTGCCGTGCTCGACTATCCGTTTGCCACCGTCAACGCGGCCTTCAACGGTCCCGATCACTGGTGCGACATGCTGATTTTGCACCTGAACACGAAGTACTGCCGCGCCGCCAGCGCCGGCGGCAAGCATCAGCTGATGGTCAGCGTGGGCAAGAAGCATGACCAGCCGCTCGCCGACGCCTACCGGGTCAACTTCAGTCTCGCCGTGGCGGCCTCGACACCCGACTATCTCGATGTCGTCCTGTCCGCGCGCGACGGGCCGATGGGCACCAGCGACTACCGCATCCTGCTACAGGCGGTGGCGCTGCCGAACGGCCGCACCTTCATGCACCTGACCTACTCCTACGCCTACGGCATGGCCGCACGCATCGCAATGAAAGCGTACCTGTCGACGGTCGGCAGCGACAAGATCGGCTTCACCCGCACGCAGGAGAGCGGCGAGGTACGGTACATCGGCGGCGTGCGCGGCGTGGTCGAGCGCAACACGATGCGCTATTACCTGGCAATCGATGCCTACCTGTCGGCCGTGGGCCTACCCGAGGCGCAGCAGCTCGACCGGCGCCTGCAGACCTGGTTCGCCGCCACCGAACGCTATGCGCGCCAGTTGCATGAAGTCGAACGCGACGAATACATCGGCATGAAGCGCAGCGAATACCAGCGCCAGCGCACGGCGCAGTAACACCCGACACGGCAGGCCGCACGGCGGCGCGGCAGGCGCTCAGCGGCGCTTTGCCGCGCGCCGCGTGCGCTCGTAAAAATCATCCGGCTTGGTCCTGACCCATTCGACGAACTTGCGGACCTCAGCATTGGCCAGCAGCGCCTGCGGCGTCGAAAATGCGCGCGCCAGTTCGGTCTCCGAAAACAGCGCATGCACCTGGCGGTGACAGATCCGGTGCATGGCCACCGTCAGCTTGCCGCCCTTCATGCGCGGCACCAGGTGATGTTCGTCGCGCTGCGCAGGCGGTATCGGCCGCTCGCACAGTGGGCAGGTTTCGGCTGTCTCGACGACCTGCCAGCCGGGCGGTTCAACAAGCTTGCGATGCATTTTTCGGTACGTCCGGACGGGTTTGCCATCATACTGCGGCCGCAGGCACCGTGCAGGCTGCCGCCCGGCGCGACGCTGTCGGCAACCTTTTCAGGCAGGCCGACGATGACGGAATATCACGAACTGGTCAGGTACCACCTGGCGACGATCCTGCCGGCATTTGCCATCGGCACCTATCTCATGGCGCGGCGCAAGGGCGACCGCCTGCACCGCACCCTCGGCAAGACCTACATGCTGCTCATGCTTGCCACGGCAATCATCACGCTGGTCATGCCGGCGCAGGTCGGGCCGCGCCTGTTCGGCCACTTCGGCTTCATCCACGGCTTTGCCCTGCTGACGTTGTACATGGTGCCGACCGCACTGCTTGCCGCCCGTCGCGGCGACATCCAGATGCACCGGAAGAAGATGATCGGTCTCTACATCGGCGGCCTGGTGATTGCCGGCGCCTTTGCCTTCATGCCCGGTCGCATGCTAAACGGCTGGATCACCGGCGCGCCGGTGGCTGCCCTGCGCTAGAAGCCCGGTCGCGGCTGCAATCTCGCCGCAATCGCATCGCATCGATACGGGCCTCGCATACAATGGCGCCTTCGTGCAACGCGCGCTGCCGGCGCATGCCCATCGGCTTTCTCCTTGAAAACTCCAGAATCCAGTCTCGTTCCCGATAAGGCGGACAAGCCCACGCCGATGATGCAGCAATACCTGCGCATGACTTTCTAAGGCTCATAATAGCTGAAGATCCGGATGAAATCCCAGCTACGAGTCCCCGCTTAATCCCCATGGTCCTGGCGGGCAAATGAAGGCAAGTGACGGCGGTTTGAAGACATCCTGTTGACGATTGCCTAGAACTGATCCACTTAAAGCAATAAATTTCATCTAAATTTGACCCACGTGATTGAATCACCTGCTTAATGTTTGAGCAGGGAGACAGGGAGTGATCACAGTGGGCATGGGTAGAATTCACCCTTAACACCTTTGATAATCCAATCATTAAGGGTTGCGCGATGAACACCATCCAGAGTAGGGATATAGATAGCTGTGCCATCAAAATAAGC